>WGNN01000090.1 GCA_016124515.1 bacterium | reverse complement strand
TGTCAAGGCGCATGGCAAGCCCCCATTCGGCATCCATAGCTACTAATAAATCTATTTTTGAGGCGGTGTTAAACTCATGAGTCCACTTGTATTGTTTGTACGGGTGACCCTTCATAAATATCACGCCCCCAATATGTTGTTTCTCAATAAGCTCCAGTATTTCTTTTTTGTGATAGGCCGAACGGTCTGAGTAAACCGGAACCATAAAAATCTGTCCGATTTTTTCTTCAAGGCTCATGCTTTCCATAAGGGATTTTGCCTGCTCATCAAACGAGTTGATAGCATAGGTATCGTTGTACTTTTGGGGTATAACTATTGAAACTCCCGCAAGTGAACAAAA
This sequence comes from bacterium, assembly GCA_016124515.1. GTDB lineage: Bacteria > Bacteroidota > Bacteroidia > CAILMK01 > JACPUW01 > JACPUW01. The sequence continues at coordinate 35,103 of WGNN01000090.1, read as the reverse complement.
CAAAATCAATATATATTTCAGAACCTTGTGCATGAATTAAACCGCTTATGAAATCAAACTTCTAAAAAATGGGTATATGTTGCAATTTCACATTTCAACCTGAGCAAATGTCAGTAAAACATATTAAGTCGGCGCTTATTTTATCAGCACTGTTATTATTCTCACAACAGGTGCGGGCACAGCTGGGCAACGATCCCTTTTTGCAAAAGTCGAGCTTTGTAGCCGGGGTAAGTTATTCGCGCATATTGGGCAGCAAGGTTTTCGATCAAGACCTTGATAAATTTACTTTTGGCTATTTGTACGAAGCGCCTTTTCAAAAAAATGTCAATTTCGATATTGGCTCTGTTTTTATGGTAAAAGGTGGCCGCTCGCGTTACGAAAATATTTCCCAAACTTTCGGTTACCTCGATTTTCCGCTCATTGCCAATTATGTTTTCAATCCATCCTTTAAGTTGGGTGGTGGACTCATGCCCTCGGTTTATTTATACAACACCCTTCGCCACCGCGGCACGCACAGTGTCATCAGCCCAAATTCTTACGATTACAGTCCTTTTAACTACGATGTATCGCTTGCCGCAAAACTCGATTTGAGGCTAACCCCCAATGCTTCGTTGGTGGTAATGGGTTCCTATTCCATGCGCAGCAACGCACCCGGTAGCAATGCGCTGCACTTTGCCAATGGTTCGGTCATGCTCAAGGTGGGATTAGGTTCGTCTATAAACAAAGTGCAAAGCGTGATACAAAAGGGGAGGGTTGATGAAATTGAATTTGTAAAACTTGCTTCCGGTTGTTTGTTGGTGGTACTCAACGACCGCGAGCGCTTTGCCGATTACTACAGACAAAAAGGCGATACCGCAAAAGCCAACCTTGTGTTGAAAGACGCGCGCATTAAAAACGAGGCGCTCAAAAGAGCTTTTACCGAGTATTTTACCTTTTGCCAAGTGTATTTTGTAGAAAGCAACGAGGTGGGCAAAGCCTGCGACAAAGACAGCAGTTGCCCCATACTTTCAACCAATGGTACGCACACCACACTCGGCAAATTGGTAGAGAAACCCTACGTTTTTTTCAAGCCGGGCGATATTTATTTTTCAGAAGGCAACCCTATAAAACAAGGCTACTATTTTATGGACATCGATTGCGAAATTTTGTATGATCCCTACCCCACCAAAAGTTTTGCCGCCATTACCAAGCTTACCGATATAGACCGCTTGGTAAAAGAACTGAACAGGCGGATGCAGGAACGGGAGGCACAAATAAAGGAACGACGGTATTTTACTGAAGATTTATTAAGCCGCTAGTTACAAGCTCATCGCCCAAAGTGATGAGTATGAGTAGGTAAAAAAGTGCCGACCTGAGCATACGCCGTTTTTTGCCCAACAATGCGTGCGGAAAGAAAGCAGCTACAGGCAAAATGGCAACCATAAGACTTTGGTTTTGTTCGGGTATTATCCAGCTAAGCACAAAAAATAAGACCCCCATAAGCGCCCAAAATTGCATCCAACTGCGCGGTTGAACGTTTTTCCAACTGTCTGACTGCAAAGCCGATATAATAGACAAGGCAGCTATGGCCAGCAAAATAATGAAGAGCAACCTATCGGCTCCCGTAAAATTGAAAGTGGCCAACTCAAACGAAAACGAGGCGCGGTAGGCATCAATAAAAAATGCGCCCTTGTTGTTCAGAAAATAGAGGGTCCATATCAAATAAACCGGCACCGCAAAGCCCAGAATCTCTAGTAGCAAAACCCGCAATACATTCCATCGGTAATTAATGATTTTGAAAACCGAAAGCAGCAGCAACAACACCGCCGCAGGGTTGATAAGGCAGGCCAATGAAACGAAAAAACCGGCAAAAAAAGAATCGCTCACCTCGCTCAGGGCCAACTCGAGCTGCTCTATAAACATTACAAAAAGCAAAATGGCGGTAAGCAACAGCTGGTTTTGCAATAGAAAACCCGATTTTGAAACCACTGCACAAAGCATGATAAAAGCGGCAGCAGGCAAGTGGGTGTTGCGTGGTGCATTTTCCTTTTCAACAAGCAAATTGTTAAAAATGAGCGAATTGAGAAATGTGGCAATGGCCACTAAAACAAAGTTGAGCCAGCCCAAGCCCACACTGTAGGCAATAAAGGTGTTCAAAACACTAAGGGAAGTAGCGTGCACAGGCGCCTCAACAAAAAGTGCAGCCGCATGGCACAGCGCCGATAGCGTGAGCAAACTCAGGTACACCGAAGGGTGGTTGTTGTTAAAAACCTTTATCAAATTACAATGGAAATTCTTTGGGCAAAACAAAGGAAAATTTATCGTTTCGGCTCATAACAATATTTGCCAATAATTCAAGTTAACATTGCACCAAAATTTTCAGCGTATTGTATCATTATCGGCTTTTCATATTAAGCCTTTTTTTATGCCATTCTGTAGCCTTATTTGCGCAGAAAGACATGGTTTTGCTAAAGGGAAAACTGATTGACCAAGACAGTGTGCCTTTTACCGATGCGCATATAAAAGTGCTCAATACCAATATTGTAGCTGTTACCAACGCGCAGGGCTATTTTGAATGCCGCGTACCAAAAGGCCGCAACATCATTATTGAAATTAGCCATGTGGAAATTAATGGCACCGAATTGCAACAGGTGCCTGCCTTTATTTCCGATATGTCGGCGCCGCTGCAAATTGTGCTGCAACGGGGCATACACCTTGCACCAATTGATTTTGAAGTGACCCGTGGGAGAAAAGGCAATACATTTATAGTAATGACACCTGAAAATCTCAAGATTCCAAATCCATCGGGCGATATAAGTACTTTTCTCAAAAGCTTGGCAGGGGTCAATTCAAACAACGAACTAAGTACTCAATACTCCGTACGAGGCGGAAACTATGATGAAAACCTGGTGTATATAAATGGTATAGAAATATACCGACCTTTTCTAAACCGCAGCGGACAAGCTGAGGGTATGAGCATAGTCAATTCCAACATGGTTTCTACGCTTGCTTTTTCAGCAGGTGGTTTCTCAGCCTATTATGGCGACAAGCTTTCGTCGGTACTTGATATTACCTACAAACGCCCGCGCGAAAGCGGCGCCTATTTTGAAGGCAGTTTGCTGGGAGGGGCCGCACACGTAGAAGGCATAACACCCAACTACCGCCTCAGTTACATGTTTTCTACCCGCTATCGCTCCAACAAATACCTGCTCAACTCGCTGCCCGTGCAGGGAAACTACAATCCTACTTTCAAGGATTTCCAGAGTTTTTTGAGCTATAGGCTGGGCATTAAAACCACCCTCAATTTGCTTACCTATTATGGCGACAACCGCTATTTGAATCGTCCGGTTTCGCAAACCACCAAGTTTGGAACTATAAAAGATGCCAAGCAAATAAACGTGTATTACGATGGGCAGGAATTGATTCAATACAAAATGGTGTTGAATGCCCTGCAACTTGAAATGGTGCCAAACGATAGCATGCGACTGCAATTTTCGTCAACCGTTTACCGAACCGACGAGAGCGAGCAATTTGATGTTTTGGGACAGTACTATTTAAGTCAGTTGGACAATGAACTTGGCTCCGAAACATTTGGCGATCCGAAATACTTGTTGGGTGTGGGCTCTTACCTCAACCACGCACGCAATTTTTTGCTGGCCACCATTGGCAATGTGCAGCACCGCGGCGAGGTGATAAAAAAATACCACCACATACAATGGGGTGGGGTTTACCAACGCCTTTTTGTAAACGACCGACTTAAAGAATGGCGCTACCTCGACTCTGCCGACTATTCCGTGCCTCGAAACAAAAACCTGGACCTGCTGGAATTGGTAGATTCAAAACTCGGGCTGCAAACCAACAAAACTTCGGCTTATGTGCTTGATGATATTGTGCTCAACCGCGATTTGAACGCCAAGCTCAATGTGGGTTTGCGCGGCAACTACCTCGACTACAACCACCAGTTTTTGGTGGCACCCCGGTTGGCTTTTAGCATAGAACCCAACCGCCGCCACAATGCAAAAGCACTACAAGCGGGTCAAAATGATTCACTAAAAAGAAACATAAGGCTGAAAGCTGCACTCGGTATTTACCAGCAACCGCCTTTTTACCGCGAGTTGCGCACCAAGTCGGGATATTTGGTGCCTAATGTAAAAGCCCAACAATCTATGCACGCCGTGCTGGGTGCCGACTGGAACTTTGAACTTTGGCATAGAAAAGAGCCATTTAAGTTCAGCAGCGAGTTTTACTATAAATATATGTGGGACCTTATTCCCTACGAAATTGAGAATGTGCGCATTAGATACCTGCCCGAATACACCGCCGTGGGCTATGCCGTTGGCGCCGATTTTCATGTGGGTGGCGAGTTTATTCCGGATTTGCCTTCTTGGTTTAGTTTTTCACTTATGTCAACCCGCTCAAATATTAAAGGCGATACCTATGTTGACACCAATGGCGTAACCCAACAGATTGGTTGGTTACCGCGTCCCACTGATCAGCGCTATGCCGTGAATGTATTGTTTCAGGATTTTCTTACCCAAAACAAAAACTACAGGGTGCACCTCAACCTCACTTTTGCGCACGGTTTGCCATACGGGCCTCCCGGTTTTCCGCAGTGGCGTAGTGCCTTGCGTGCCCGCCCCTACCGCCGCGTAGATATTGGATTTTCAAAAGTGCTGTACAACAGAGATGAAAAGATGAGCGCATCTAAAATCCTGAACAAAACACGGAACATCTCCCTCAATGTTGAAATTTTCAATCTATTTGGTATTCGCAATACCATTTCTTATCTATGGATTAAAGACTTCAACAACCAGCAATACGCTGTGCCAAACTATCTTACTTCACGTAGGTTTAACCTAAAAATTATGGTGAGAATTTGATGAACAGCCCACATAGAAAAACCTTGGTGTTGGGTGCGAGCGAAAAACCTACCCGCTTTTCGCACAAGGCCGCACTCAGGCTATTAGAAAATGGCGAAGAGATTTTGTTGCTCGGTAAAAAGCCGGGTGAAATTGCCGGCAAGCCCATTGAAACCACTTGGCCAAAAGACAATTTGCACACGATTACTTTGTATTTGAATCCGATGCACCAAAAGCAGTATTATAGGCAGATAATTGACAGCCAACCAAAGCGGGTTATTTTTAATCCGGGAACCGAAAATCAGGAGTTGGAAGCGCAACTGAAGGCAAAGGATATTTATTTTGAACACGCCTGTACGTTGGTTCTTTTGGCCACCTCACAATATTAAATCCACCCAAAATGCAAAACAGAATTACCAAGCTTTTCAATATTGAATTACCGATTATACAAGCCGGTATGATATGGTGCAGCGGTTGGGAACTTGCATCAGCCGTGAGCAATGCCGGCGGATTGGGACTCATAGGTTCGGGTTCTATGTATCCCGATATTTTACAAAGCCATATTAGAAAAGCCAAGGCCGCCACAAGCAAGCCTTTTGGTGTGAATGTGCCCCTGCTTTATCCTGACATTGACAAGCATGTTCAAATAATTATTGATGAAAAGGTACCGGTGGTTTTTACCTCTGCGGGAAATCCAAAAACTTGGACACCAATACTTAAGGAGCATGGTATTAAAGTGGTGCATGTAGTGTCAAGCACCAAATTTGCCCTTAAAAGTGAAGCCGCCGGAGTGGATGCCGTAGTGGCGGAAGGTTTTGAGGCGGGCGGACACAACGGAAGGGAAGAAACCACCTCGTTGGTTCTTTGGCCACAGGTGAGTGCGCAATTGCAAATACCCATGATAGCTGCCGGCGGTGTGGCAAGTGGCAAAGCTATGTTGGCTGCGTTTGCTTTGGGTGCCGAGGCGGTGCAGGTGGGTAGCCGCTTTGTGGCAAGTGCCGAGTCATCGGCCCACAGCAATTTTAAACAACGCGTGGTAGATGCTACCGAAGGCGATACCCAATTGTCGCTTAAGCAATTGACACCGGTGCGTTTAATTAAAAATGAGTTTTGGCAACAAACGGTTGAAGCCGAAATGCGCGGTGCTGAAAAAGAGGAGTTGCTGCAATTGCTGGGAAGGGGTCGCGCCAAAAAAGGTATGTTTGAAGGCGACCTGATAAATGGCGAACTTGAAATTGGACAAGTGGCGGGTACCATAGCCGGCATTAAAACCGCCGCTGAAATTGTTGAAGAAATTTGGACTGAGTTTAAGGAAGCGCACCAAAAGCTTTCAAGTTTTCAAATAAGCTAAGGGAAATACTATTGGGAATTCATTTCAGGTAAGCGCGGAGTAATAAGGTTAAAAAATGTGGTTTGAATACCTTTCTGTTCCCCGCTCTGGTTTTTTAAGGGGATTTCTTGCATTAATTGTTGAGGGAAAACAGGCACAAACACATTGATTACTACGGAAATGAAAGTCGCGAAAAATGCTCAGTGATTTTACGGGGAAGAAGGGCAGCAAAAAAGGCACAATCCTGTTGTTGCGCTCATGCTTTCAAATATTATATTGTGGAATTGAGGGTGCCCAGGGCGGGACTTGAACCCGCACGTCCTAACGGACACATGCCCCTCAAACATGCCTGTCTACCAGTTTCAGCACCTGGGCAAATTTTGAAAAAGGAGTGCAAATATAAAAGCTAAGCAAAGGCGAGTGTCAGTGGCCTGACAAATAATTTTCAAAAATTTATATAACAGGCAATGGAGCCAGAAGGTAAGGCTGTTTTAAAACTTCATTTTTACACCATAAAAAATGCGTTATTTGCCCTCCCAATTGATAAAACACTAGTATATGTCAATTTCTGTTGAGAACCTTAGCAAGCATTATGGCTCTCAGAGAGCAGTAGATGATATTTCGTTTGAAGTAAACAGCGGCGAAATTTTGGGTTTCCTGGGGCCAAACGGCGCAGGCAAAACCACCACTATGAAAATCCTAACCTGCTATCTGGCACCCACCTCAGGCAACGCCTTTATTGACGGCAAGTCGGTTTTGGATCATGCCGACGAGGTAAAGCGAAAAATAGGCTATCTGCCTGAGCACAATCCCTTGTACCTCGACATGGCTATTTTTGATTACCTGCACTTTGCCGCAGCCATGCAAGGAGTAGCCAAAGGCAAAATTTCGAACGCCGTAAAGGACATGATAAAAATTTGCGGTCTGGAAAGTGAGAAACACAAAAACATCGGCGAGCTGTCAAAAGGGTATCGCCAACGCGTAGGGTTGGCACAAGCCCTTATACACGACCCCGAAATATTGATTCTTGATGAACCAACCACCGGTCTTGACCCCAACCAACAAACGGAAATCCGCTCGCTTATCAAGTCAATTGGTAAAGAAAAAACCGTAATATTCTCAACCCACATTCTACCCGAGGTGGAAGCCACCTGCGACCGGGTGATGATTATAAACAAAGGTAAAATTGTACTCAACGGTACTACCAAGGAAATAAAAGCAAAGAGTGTAGGCAACGAATTGCTGAATGTGCGGATTGAAGACTTTGATGACAAAAGCCGAATGTTCAAAGAGCTGATCGCATTGCCCACCGTGTTGGTGGTAGAGCCACTCAACGATGGCGAGGGCAAGTACCAAATTCAAAGTAAACCCGAGGCAAGCTCAAAACGCGAAATCTTTAATTTATGTGTCAACAAAGGCTACGTGCTTACCGAAATGACTCCCATAGAAGCAAGCCTTGAAGACGTTTTCAGAAAATTAACCAACTAAATAAACCATGAAGAAAATCTGGATACTCGCCACGCGCGAGCTCAAAACTTTTTTCGATTCATTGATTGCTTATATCATGCTGGCCCTTTTTCTGGGGCTTACAGGTTTTTTTACCTGGATCATGTTTTCTGATATTTTTTCAAATGGAAGGGCAAGCCTTGAACCCTTTTTCAATGTGGCATATTGGAGTTTGTTCTTTTTTATTCCCGCCCTTACCATGAAAATGTTTGCCGAAGAAAACCGAACCGGTACCATTGAGTTATTGCTTACCAAATCCGTATCAGACTGGCAGGTGGTTGTAGGCAAGTTTTTGTCGGTGCTCTTGCTTATAGGCATCGCGCTATTGCTCTCTTTGCCTTACTACATTTCTATTACCTACCTGGGCGATGGAGTTGACCACGGAGTAATTCTGAGCGGCTATTTGGCCCTTATACTTATGCGTGCCGCTTATAGCGCCATTGGCATTTGGACAAGCAGCCTTACCAACAACCAAATTGTAGCCTTCCTGCTTTCACTTATCATCGGTTTGTTTTTCCATCTGCTCTTTGGCATGTTGGCCAGTCAAATATCAGGTACGGTTTCAAATGTGCTGTTCAACCTTAGCACCTTCAACCATTTCAGCTCCATGATTCGCGGGGTAATTGACTCGCGCGATATCATCTATTTCGTAAGCCTTTGTTTGGCTGCACTTATACTCACCGAGCAAGAATTATCAAGACGTCATCAAGCCTAAAAAAAGAAGAAACTAATGAAATCAAACATAAACATCAACTCGGGTTTTGGCACCAAAGCCATTATGGTAGTAGCCATTTTGGTATTGATAAACATTTTGAGTGCCATGTTTTACAAGCGAATAGACCTTACCAAAGACCACCGCTACACCCTTAGCGAAGGCACCAAAACCTTGGTAGAAAACCTGAACGAGGTACTTACCATAAAGGCTTACATGTCAAAAGACGTGCCCGCGGAAATAGACAACCACCGCCGCGAGGTGCTCAATATTTTGCAGGAATACCGCGAGCTGTCAAACGGCAATATTGAAATAATAGAAATTGACCCAACTACCGACGAAGAGAAAAACGAAGCCATTCAGTTGGGTATTCCGCAAATAAACCTGCAAGAGCAAGCCAAAGACAAGCTCGAGGTACAAACAGCTTTCTTGGGTTTGTCATTCGAGCTGGGTTCGCAGTCTGATGTAATTCCTTTTTTGGGCCCCAACCAACCCATTGAATACCCTATTTCAAAAAGCATTTTCAAGGTGAACAGCGAGGTGCGGCAAAAGGTGGGTTTAATTAGTGGCCACGGCGAAACACCCAAATCAAACATGCCACAACTAACACAGGAAGCGGGTATTTTTTATGAAATTGAAGAGGTAAAACTTGATGGAGCCAAACCGCTTTCAGACTACAAAGCCCTGTTGTGGATCAACCCTTCTGACAGCCTGAAAAATGATGAATTTGCCCTTATCGACAATTACCTCGCAAATGGAGGTGGTTTGTTTGTGGCATATTCCAATGGATTGATGAATGGCGGACAGCAAAACCAACCGCTCATGTTTGTTGACAACAGCACGCCACTCGAAAGTTGGCTCAACTCCAAGGGAATCACTTTCGAAGAATCGGTGGTTTTTGATGTAAATGCGCAGGACGTACCCGTGAGTATGTTTGAGCAACGCCGCATTTATTACTTTCCCATCATCCAAAATTTTGGCGAGCATTTAATTACCAGCGGTTTAGACAATGTAATGCTGCAATTGAGCAGCCCTGTTTCCTATACCGGCAATGGTACTTTTTCGCCGCTTTTACTTACCTCAGAAATGTCGGGAAGCGAGGAAATGCCCGTGTATTTTGACCTGAACAAGCAGTGGCGCGAAAACATGTTTAATGAAAAAAGCCTAATTGTAGGCGGTGCCTTACAGACTGAAAATGAGAAAATAGTGGTGGTGGCCAATGGCGAGTTCATAGCCAACGGACAAGGGCAAAACATGCAACGCATCAGCCCGGGCAATATCAATTTGTTGCTCAACTCTATGGACTGGCTCAGCGGAAACACCGAATTGACCGAATTGCGAGGCAAAGGCATGACCACCGTTGACATAAAAAATATTGAAGAAGGCAAACGCAACTTTTATAAATACCTCAACTTTTTATTACCGCTTATCCTCATCATACTTTATGGCATTTTCCGCTTCCAAGCCAAAAAAGCCAAAAGGTTAAAATGGAAGGAAATGTCATTATAGTTTTTAACTTCGAACAAATTCCAAACACTATGGCAAAAATTTATACCCTCGTTGTGTCGCTGTTACTATGGGCAACCGGCACCTACGCACAAACCGGCGGCTACTATGCACTCAACTTTAATGGAACAAGCGACGACGTGACCATAAAAGACAATGCAGCCCTTAACCCAACCAAGGAAGTATCGGTAGAAGCTTGGATAAAACCCGAGTCTTTTGCCACCAATATTTACGAGAACAGTATTTTTTGCAAACACGGTTGGAGCAGTGGCAATGCTGGTTATGTATTGCGCTGCGGCGCCAAAGGTCAGGCTTCCTTCAACCTCGCATCTACCGGTGGTAAGTGGGTTGAAGCCCAATCGTCAGCCGGCGTATTGCGCACCAACGAGTGGAACCACATAATGGGCACTTTTGATGGTGATACCGTGGCGGTTTATGTAAATGGCGTCATGGTGGGTTATCAGCTCTACACTGGAGCCATCAATCCATCAAAAGGTCTCGATCCCAAAATAGGGGAACTTTCTTATGGTAGCGGTAGAAATTTTGACGGCGATATAGACGAAGTACGCGTGTGGGATGTGGCTATTGAGCAAGATACCATGCGCGCTTGGATGTGCCGTAAAGTGGGAAAATCGCACCCCAACTACGGCCATTTGGTGGGCTACTACAAATTGGATGAGGGTACCGGAAGCAGTGTGAAGGATTACTCGCCCACCTCAAACGGCGGAAGCATAAACGGAGCAAGTTGGAACACTTCAGGCGCGCCACTTGGCGATACTTCGGTTTACAGCTACTCGCGTGTAAAAAGCCTTACTCTTACCGGCGATAGCAACGATGTATTTACCATAAACAACATAGGCGGAAAATACGAAAGCGTGCACCTGTACCTGATGAAGGGAAAGAGTAAAATTACCTCAGTAAATGGCACAAGCGCCACCCTGAGCGAGGTGAATCAATGGGGTGTGTTTTTTGCCAATCCTTCTTCTGCAAGCTACAACGTGCAGTACTACTACGGTGGTTTTAAAAGTATAAACAACAAGAAAGAGTGTTACCTCGATCTTTTTGGCAGAAACAATTTGCAAAAGTGGGTTTGGAATATTCAAAAAACCACCATCTACAAATCTGCTGATTCAATTACCATCAACTCATCAAAAGCCGGTGAGTTTATTTTGGGCACGCATAATGTTGACAGGCATTTGGCCACCAATACGGGCGACAGCATTTTCTGTCTAGGCGACACCTTGGTATTGCAAGCCGCGGGCAACAGCAGTTTCACCTACCAATGGTACAAAGACGGTAGCCCAATAAAAGGCGCCACAAGCCAAAACTATGGCACAACTACCGCGGGCAAATTCAGTTGCGATATTTCGCGTGGTTCCGGTTGCAGCTACAAAAGCTATGTAATGGAAATAAAAGGCAATCCTAAACCCGTTGTTTCACTCGGTAGTTTTTCAGGTGTTTGTATAGATGTAGATTCACTGTATTTGAAAGGTGGCAAGCCACGTGGTGGAATTTACAGCGGAAAAGGTGTGGGTCGCGACACCATGTTCTACCCATCAAAACTTACCGCCGGCACTTACCAAATAGTTTATTCTTATATAAACAAATACAACTGCTACGACGCCGACACGCAAACCATTGATGTGTGGCGCTTGCCAAACCTTAAAACCAAATCGGGTTTAAAAATTTGTGACAATCTTGATACGGTAAAACTAACCACAAGCACCCCACGAGGCGGAACCTACAAAGGAGCCGGCATTCACAAAAATGTATTTTATCTCGACACCGTTTCGCGCAAATTGGGTACCTACAGCTACACCTATAGTTATACCGATGCCAACGGATGCAGCAATTCAGTATCAAACTCATTGAAGGTTGTGTTCTCTACACCTATTTCATTTTCGCCATTCGATACGCTTTGCGAAAACGAAGGAGCGGTGAAAATTAAAGTAAACCCAAATCAGGGAACCTACAGTGGCGATGGTGTGAAAGGCCGCAATTTTTATCCATCAGTAGCAGGTGCTGGTAACCACAAAATATCATTTGAATTTAAAAACCTTGATGGTTGTGTAACTACCGCCACCCAAACAGCGGTTGTAAAGTCCGTAACCAAGGCTTCCTTTACCGCTACTACTACTTTCTGTGCCAATGGCGATACCTCAACCCTGCACCTGGCCAAGCCGGCGGGCGGAACCTATATAGGCACGGGAATCAACCAAAATGTATTTGACCCCAAATCCACCGGAAGCGGCAAGCAAGCGGTTCAGTACATATATACCAATGCCTACGGTTGCAGCGATACCGCATCAGGAACCATTACGGTGAATGATACCACGAGCTTGAGCATTACCGGCGATGGTCCGTTCTGCTTTAATGCCGACGATGTAACACTCAGCGGCGTGTCGCCCGCAGGCGGCAACTACACCGGTAGCGGTGTTAGCGGCAATACTTTCAGCCCAACCATGGCAGGCAGTGGCGTGCACAACATTATGTATGTGTACACCGATGGCAACGGTTGTACAAGCAGCATTGACTACAACGTGCAGGTTTTTGAAAAACGCGCTATAACCTTTGCCAACGACAGTGAGTTTTGCAGCAATGCAGACTCGATAGAATTGGTAAACACCAAGCCGAAAGGAGGTATGCACAGCGGCAGCGGCGTAAGAAATGGATATTTGGTGCCTAAAATAGCCCTGGGCAAATGGTGGTTGGTATATGCACAAACCGACGCCAACAATTGTACTGCTAAAGATTCCATTGAAATTGATGTACTTGAAAGCCCTGTTGTCGGTTTATCAAAGCCCATGTCGGTTTGCGACAATGCAAGCGAAATAACGCTGGAAGGCGGAACACCTGCAGGAGGCAAATACTATGTAGATGGCACAGAAACCACAACAGTGGATCCTGCTTCTATGGGAGCGGGTGCCTATGTTTTGTCTTATGAATTCACTGCCGGCAATGGTTGTAAGGACAGTAAAAAACAAACGCTGCAAATAAACGCATCGCCCGAGGTGCCCACCATTACCAAAAACGGAAACACCTTGATATCAAGTGCCAAAAACGGCAACCAATGGTATGATGGAAATGGCAAAATTGATGGTGAAGACAAACAAACTTACCTTCCCACAGCCACGGGCAAATACTACGTAGTGGTTACCAACGATTCTATGTGCTCAGCGCAAAGCGAAATGGTTGACTTTACTTCAGGAATTAATGAGGTGGAGCAATTGGGCATATTTGTTTATCCCAATCCTACCAATGGCATGTTGCATATTGATGTTAGAAGCAACAACCAAATAGCACGCATTACCATAAAAACCCTGAGCGGACAAACTGTTTGGGCAGGAAACGGCGTGCAAGCCAATGCTTCAACAATTGATTTGGCTGAGCTTTCAACCGGTGTGTATTTCATGCACATAAGTACCCAAAGCGGTGAGCAGGCGGTTCAAAAACTTATTGTAAACAAATACTAAAAACCCAATTTAAAAGTGCTTAACAAACTCAATTCTAAACTACTGCTGGTGGTGCTGGTTGTACTGGCCGTAGTGGTGGCAATGGCAGTAATAAGAAACAACAGCAATACCGTAAGTACCATTCCTGAGCATGTGGCCCAAATAGACACCAATGCACTCAACCATATTGAAATTAGAGCGAGTGAGTCTGAACCATACAACCTGGTTCGTGGTGCCGGCAAATGGAAGTTGCAGCTTGATGGCGATAGAAAAGTGCCCATTGAAAGCAAATTGTTGGAAACGGCAATTTCTAATTTGCTAGAAGCCAAACCCATGAAAATAGTTTCAAGAAAGGAGGAGAGTTTTGATAAATACGAAGTGGACGACAACCTCGGAACCAAGGTTACTTTTTACAACGGAAACGAGCCACTAACATCTGTAGTAATTGGCAAAATTGATTTCAACCAACAAACCCGCTCTATGAGCAACTATGTGCGGCTTGCCGACGAAAATGAAGTGTTTTCGCTAAATGCCGCATTGAACTTTGATTGGAACAAAAAGCCCGCAGATTGGCGAAACAAAACGCTGCTGCAAGCCAGCATAGCCCAAATAAATAAAGTTGAAGCCCAGGGAACACAGAATTTTATTCTCGTAAAACAGGAAAACGGGTCTTGGCTGGCGAATGGCCTGCCGCTCGACTCTAATGCCATTGATGTTTTTGTAAATGGTATTGCCAACCTTTCATCGCCCAATTTTAACGACGAGGTAAATGCCGGCACCGTAGGCGAACCCATTTATACCCTTCAGGTTTTTACCGAAACCAACGATGTGGGTTTGTATTTGTACAATACAAGCGGTGGTTTGGTGGTGCAAAGCAGCGCCAATGCAGGCAATTATTTCAATGTTGACGACAACCTTAAAGCCAAGCTTTTTCCGCCTGTTGAAGAAGCGGAAGAAGTTGAGTAACCCAAATCACTCACCAGCACATTTTGCTCAGCGGAACTTTGTATTAAAATTTTAAGACGATATGAATTTTAATGCCGAGGTAATTGAACTAAGCTTCCAAAAACCTGTAGTTGTTGATTTTTGGGCCGAGTGGTGTGGTCCGTGCAGGGTGTTGGGGCCCGTAATTGAAGAGCTTGCCAAAGAGGCCAACGGCGCATGGGAGTTGTATAAACTCAATACCGAAGAAGCACCTGAACTTGCTGCCGAATACAAAATTCGCGGTATTCCGGCAGTCAAAATGTTTTACCGTGGCCAAGTGGTGGCTGAGTTTACCGGTGCTTTGCCCAAATACCAAATTGAGCAATGGTTGGCAGAAAACCTGCCGGATGCTCGCAGCGAAGAATTGAACAATTTATTGCAGGAAGGCGATGTGCAGGCATTGCGAACCTTTGCCGAAAACAACAGAGACCTGGCGGAGGCGCAATTTGAGCTGGCTAAAGCTTTGACTGTGCATGAGCCGGATGAAGCCCTAAAGTTGTTTGAAGCCTTGGAAGCTGATCCGAAATACCTTGATAAAGCGCGCGATGCAAAAGCCCTTGCCGAACTGATGCTTTGCGATAGAAGTGAAGAAGCACATCCGAAAGTAATTGATGCAATAAACAGGGCAAAAGAAGCTTATAGCCAAGGCAATATGCCCGCTTGCCTTGAAGCTTTAATTGAGGCGGTTATGCTCAACAAAGCCTATTGCAACGAAATGGCCCGACGCGCTTGTATCGCGATATTTCACCACCTGGGCGAGCAACACGATATAAGTATAAAATACCGCCGCAGGTTCAATATGGCCCTTTATTAAAACTTGTCTTTCAGGTATTGTGCGGTAAAACTTTCTTTAACACCCAATATCCCTTCGGGGCGGCCCTGATACAGCAATCTGCCCCCTTTTTTGCCACCTTCAGGCCCAAGGTCAAGTAGCCAATCGGCGCATTTTATTACCTCAAGGTTGTGTTCTATCACCAATACGGTGTGGCCATTGTCTATGAGTTTTTGAAAAGCGGTGAGCAAATATTTAATGTCGTGAAAATGAAGGCCGGTGGTGGGTTCATCAAAAATGAAAAAGATGGAGTCGTTTTTGGTTCCTTCGGCAAGAAAGTAAGCCAGTTTTATGCGCTGCGCCTCGCCACCCGATAGCGTGTTTGACGATTGCCCCAGACCCAAATAGCCCAAACCCACTTCCTGTAAAATGGTGAGTCGTTTGGTTATGTCGTTGTGTCCTTCAAAAAAGTTGATGGCATCGTCCACGGTCATATTCAGCACATCTGATATATTTTTCTCTTTGTACTGCACATCCAGCATTTCGCTTTTAAACCGGGTGCCCTTACACTCGTCGCATTGTAAGTGCAGGTCGGCCATAAATTGCATTTCTACCGTAATAAAGCCGTCGCCTTTGCAACTTTCGCAGCGACCGCCATCTACATTGAAGGAGAAAAAGGCGGGTGTGTATCCGCGTTGTTTTGATACCGGCAACGAAGCAAACAACGAGCGGATGCTGTCGTATGCCTTAATATAAGTTACGGGGTTGGAGCGTGAGGAGCGACCAATGGGGTTTTGGTCTATGTATTCAATGGCTTTAACCTTATTGGTATTTCCGCTCATTTCTGCACAGTTTTTCGCCTCACCGTTCAGGTTGCGCAGTTTGTTTTGCAAACTTGGGTAAATCACTTCGCGCACCAAGGTTGATTTGCCCGAGCCGCTCACTCCGGTTATTACACTCATTCTAAAAAGCGGAATTTCGGCGTCTATGCGTTGCAGGTTGTGTTTAAATGCGCCTTTCACCTGTATGGCATATTTGTGGGCCGGTCTTGGTTTTGGAACTTCAATTTTTAAGTCGCCACGCATATACCTTGCGGTAAGGGTGGGTGCATCAAGGTCAAATTCGTTTTTATAACCTGCAAAAACCACCTCGCCGCCCTGGCTTCCGGCAAGCGGGCCAATGTCAATTACGTAATCGGCTTCTTTAATAATGTCTTCGTCGTGCTCTACCACAATCACGGTGTTTTTCAAATCGCGCAGGTTTTTCAGTACCGCAATAAGTTTTTCCGTGTCTTTTGAGTGAAGGCCTATTGAGGGCTCGTCGAGTATGTACATAGAGCCTGTGAGGTTGCTGCCCAAAGAGGTTACCAATTGAATACGTTGGGTTTCGCCACCCGACAAGGTGCGGGCATCGCGGTTGAGGTTGAGATAACCCAGCCCCACATCGAGCAGAAACTTGAGGCGGTTTTTAATTTCGAGCAAAATGCGCTCTGATACCGATTGTTGGTATTCATTGAGTTTCATTTTCTCAATAAAAGGTAGCAACTCGTCTATGGGCATCAGCACCAAATCTGATATGCTTTTGCCGGCAATTTTTATATAAGATGCGTCTTTGCGCAAGCGTGTGCCGCGGCAGTCGGGGCAGTTGGTTTTGCCTTTGTAGCGCGAAATCAACACGCGGTATTGGATTTTGTAAGCATTGGCTTGCAGATGCTCAAAAAACTGGTTGATGCCCTCGCAATTGCCGCGTCCGTTCCACAGTAAGTCCTTTTCATCTTCATTGAGCTCCATGTATGAGCGGTGTATCGGAAACTTGTATTTAACCGATTGCTTGATGAACCAATCTTTCCACTCCGACATTTTCTCGCCTTTCCAGCACACAATGGCATCGTCAAAAACCGATAGCGTTTTGTCGGGAATTACTTTGTCTTCATCAATGCCAATTACGGTTCCAAAGCCTTCGCAGGTTTTGCATGCACCATAGGGGTTGTTGAAAGTGAAAAGGTTGACGCTGGGTTCTTCAAAGCTTATTCCGTCCAATTCAAAGCGGTTGCTAAAGCTCAAAGTAGTTGGCGGTTCGGCATCATATACTTTAATGGTACACTCGCCCGCGCCTTCAAAAAAGGCAGTTTGCACCGAGTCGGCTATGCGTTCTTCATTTTCTTTACTTCCCGATTTTATACTTACTCGGTCTATTACAATTTGCAGGTTTTTAAAAGCCTTTACCGTTTCTTTTATTGCCTGTTTGTTGTCGGTGTTTATGAAATCAAGCATTTCTTCAACCTTTATAATGCGGTCGTTGTGCATTATTCGGGTAAAACCTTTTTGCATCACCACATTCAGCTCTTCAGCCAGGTTGCGTTTGTGGGCTTCAACCACCGGAGCCAATATGATGGCTTTTGTACCATTGGGGTAGGCTTGCAGGGTTTTCAGCACATCGGTTACCGAGTGGCTTTTTACTTCGTGCCCGCTCACAGGCGAGTAGGTAATGCCTGCGCGTGCAAAAAGCAGTTTCAGGTAATCATATATTTCGGTGGTAGTGCCTACAGTTGATCTTGGATTGCTGGTGTTTACCTTCTGTTGTATGGCTATGGCAGGCGATAGTCCTTTTATTGAGTCAACTTCAGGTTTTTCTATTTTGCCCACAAACTGCCTTACGTAAGCCGAAAGGCTTTCAATATAGCGGCGTTGTCCTTCGGCAAAGAGCGTATCAAAGGCCAATGACGATTTTCCTGAACCGCTCACACCGGTTACTACCACCAGTTGGTTGTGCGGAATGTTGAGGTCTATATTTTTGAGGTTGTTTTGCCGAGCGCCCTTAACTTCTATTTGTTTCAGGTTACGTTTGGCCACACTTATGGATTCAATGGTCACAGTAGTGTAAGTATTATTAAATTTATTTTGTGATTAATATTTGAATGGCCTATATTAGCCACCTATATTCAAATTTTAATCGCTCAAACTTACTAATTAACACAAGCCTATAAGACAAGTTCTACGCTGACAACAAACTTTTTTCAAACACCAAAAAACAGAACCATGCGTCAGCAACTATTGAGCGATCAGGAACTTGTTCACCTTTATTTAACGGGACAGGAGAAGGCGTTAGCCATGTTGGTAAACCGCCACAAAGACAAGATGTTTACCGCAGTTTACATGCTGGTAAAAGACAGGAGTCTTGCCGAAGACATACTGCAAGATGCCTTTGTAAAAATTGTGACTACTATTAAAAGTGGTAAGTACAACGAAGAGGGGAAATTTATTCAATGGGCCATGCGTATTGCGCGCAATTTGGTAATTGATCATTTCAGACGAAACAAAAAGATGCCTACCATTAGCGACAGCGAAGGCAACGACGTTTTTGATTTCATTAATGTATATGAAGAAAACCAGGAAGACCGCGTGATAAGAACTGAGCGCGAAGACAAAATAAGAAGATTGATAGAAGAATTGCCAACCGAACAACGGGAGGTGTTGGTATTGCGCCACTATGCCGATTTGAGTTTCAAAGAAATTTCAGAACTTACCAACGTAAGCATTAATACTGCCCTTGGCCGCATGCGCTATGCGCTCAACAACTTGCGAAAGCTCATTGAACAGCACAATATTGCATTTTAGAAAAATAGTGTAGCCGAGGTAATATTTTGTAAAGAGTGGCGTTTACCAATCAACATTTTAAATCCACTCTATGCACAGAACCGTTACCCAGCACCAGATAATAAAATTTGTTTACGGCGAATTAAGTTTTAGTGAAACTGCCACCTTGTATGACGAAATGGATAATGACCCTGAGAGTCTCCGCGATTTGGAAGTTTACGCATCGCTCAAACTGGATCTTAACAAGCTCGTATTGAGTCCGTCAGATAATTTGCTGAAAAATGTTCTCAGCTTTTCTGCCGACTACAAATAGCAAATTCACCCACTTTATATAACCTGCAAATCAAAAACAAAAGGTCAACGCACGTTGGCCTTTTGTTGTTTGGTGGATTACTGCACAAGCCAAAGGCGCTGTATTTCATAATATTGGTACCACCAAAGCATGCCTATGGCTTCAATGAGCGTAATTATTTTGAGTAATGCCCCGGCAGCATTCAATAGTTTTAAAGATTTTGTGCAGCATACGGGTACTTTTATCATTATAGCACCTGATTTAGATGAAATTCCTGATGCTGATTTTGAAAATTTTTTCAATCCGGTAGTCATTATCGATATTGATGAGGTAAACAGAAAGGCGCTGAGCCAATCGGTAGAAAGGTGTGTGCAAAAACGAATCCCCTTCTTTTTTGCAGCCGAGCTCTTAAATGATGAGGTCTTTGCCGAACTATCGCTCCACAAACCCCAAGGCTATCTCTGCAAAGGCAACCAAGCGGTGTGCAGCTTTTACAATATGAGACAGGCGCTTCACAACCAATCAAGTCAGCAGCTAAAGTCGCAAAAACTTGATGCCTTGTTTGTGAAGAACGGTAAAGATTATGAGCGTATTAGCTCACATGAAATACTGTGGATTCAGGCAAGCGGCAACTACATAGAAATTTTCACCAATGAAAAATCGTATGTGCTGCGCATTGGTCTTAAAGAAATTGAGGAAAGGCTCCCCGATGAGCAATTTATAAGAATTCACAAATCGTACATCGTAAACAAGCACCACATCATAAAATTCAATAGCAGCTCTATTAAAACGGGTCAAGGGGAATTGCCATTGGCAAGAAGCTATTTTAATGCGGTGCTCGCCGCATTTATGGTTATATAGCGGGCTAATAAACCGCTCAAGGATAGTCTTTAGGAGTCTTTCGAAGCAAACTTCAACTGCTACTACATTTTTTTCAGAACATGCAATGGTCGTTTTTACGGCTTTGTGTTTATAAGTTTTCTGCTTCCAATTCTATTAATGGGATATTGTGTAAAAACAAATGAGGGTATTGATGCGATAAACCGTGAAAAAACTTAGATAAAACTTCAAGAGTTTTCGGGAGAAAAAAAATACCCATTCAAAACCATAATTGGTATAAAGGTTGTGAAATAGGATGTCGCTAAAAAGGCAACATCGATTAATCAATTGAACGCAACAAGAGAAATAAACCTGACACACAGAATTTCAATGGATGTGTTTAAATCGATTAAAATATTGACAAACAACAACTTAACAAGCAATCACAGTCTTAAAACAAGGAGGTATGAGCTGTAATTTTACGCGCAAATCAAGAAGCACCAATCACCGAAGCAAACCATTTAGTTTGCTGGCATTGCTGTTCTTAGGCATTTCTTTATTCTCAAATTTGGAAGTTAGTGCCGAATCAAACATCAATAACAACACAAGAAGCGGAGGTGCAAACCCCAACAGTACCAAAAGTGTGTTGAGCAACCCTCGACTTCTCAATTCGGGAAGCCTGCAAGTGGGTGCCGTATTTTTTGATGAAGTTGATTATTTCGAAAACAACATAAGCCTCAAGTTGCCGGTTTGCGCACTCGCTGTAGTGCCACAAGTAACCGATGAAACCTGCAAAGCCAACAACGGAGCCATTACCTTAAATGTAACCGGAGCCACCAATCCGGTGCACTACACTTGGACAGGTCCTGGCGCATTTATTTCAACATCAAAAGATATTCAAAATTTGAAACCGGGCAATTACACGGTAATTGCAACCGATGCCAGCGGTTGTGTGGCCACCTCCACCGTTACCGTCAACCGCATTTATGACCTTACCGCGCCAACCCTCGATCTATATACTTATGTAGAAGTTGCCTTGCCCGACACCTCCGACTTTTATGTTTTTGGCAACGGCGATTTGATTTACAGCGCCTACGACAACTGTGATTATACCGTATCTTATAGTCCCGCTTACTTCAATTGCAACGATGTAGGCAAAAGCGACTCTGTATATGTAACCCTTACTGATGCCTTTGGTAATTTTACTACCAAGGGTACTGTGGTAAAAGTGCTTGATATAACCCCTCCTGCTGTACACTTTTACCATCCGGTGGTTTTGCAACTTGATGAAAACGGAAGTGCCAAATTGTTTGCGAGCAATGTTGACAGTTTATCCTACGACAGATGTGGCCGCGTAGCCATGACCTTGAGCAAAACCTCATTCAGTTGTTCTGACTTGCCTTCGGTTGACATTACCGTAACTGCGGTTGACGAATCGGGCAACAGCGAAAGCGATACCTACACTAGGGTGGTGAGTGGAAAAACAATTACCTATGTTAAAAATGAAAGAGACGATCAATACACCGTTACCATAAGTGTTGACGATTGTTTGCCACCAGTGGCAATTTGTAAAGACATTACCGTAAACCTTGGTTCAAGTGGCTATGCAAGCATTTTGCCCGAAGATGTGGACGATGGAAGTTTTGACAACTGCAATCTTTGGTATTTTACCTTGGAAGACTGCACTTTTGATTGCCACGATGCCGGACTGGGTCAACGTACCGTAAACATGCACGCTTACGACTATACAGGCAACATGGCTTGCTGTCCTGTTAAAGTAACCGTTCTTAAAGACCCCATGACTGCATCGGTAGCTACAACCAGTTCAGGTTGCGGTGGATTGTCAATGGGCGCGGCATGTGCAACGGTAGTAAATGGTTGCGAGCCCATTACTTATACTTGGTCAAATGGCGATAGCACAAGTTGTATCGACAGTCTTGCTGCCGGTACCTACACAGTTACTATTACCGATGCCAACAACGAAACAATAACCAAAACTTTCATTATAGATCAGGGTGCAGATTTTGACGTGGTGTCAAGTGTTACCCAAATCAATTGCTATGGTGCTCACAATGGCGCTATCGATTTAGAGATTCCCGGTGTATCTGCCAACTGTGGCGGATTTACTACCTTCACACAAGGTGGCTGGGGTACTGCATGCAAGGGCTCAAACCCCGGTTGCTACCGCGATGCCAATTTTACGGCTGCTTTTCCTTCCGGACTCACCATAGGTTGTGCCAGTGGTTTTCAAGCAACTTTCAACAGTTCAGCCGCGGTTAAAAACTTCTTGCCTGCCGGTGGAACTGCAAATAAATTAACAAGCAACTATACCAACCCAACATCTTCAAGTGCTGGTGTACTAGCAGGCCAATTGGTAGCCCTCACACTTAATGTGACTTTTGATGGATATGATCCGGCTTTTGGTGCATCAAGCGGCCATCTTGCAGATAATAAAATAGCCATCACAGGTTCACCTTTCTATGGAATGTCTGTTGCCGATTTCCTTGTGCTTGCCAATGAATTTATTGGAGGATGCCCAAGCCCATATAGCGCCTCAGACTTTAACACTGTGGCTACAGCTATCAATGAAAACTACGACAACGGAACCGTTAATCGTGGAAACCTAACCTCAGGAACCTTCACATATAACTGGTCAAATGGCGCAAGCACTCAAGATGTGAGCAACCTTGCTCCCGGTGTTTATACAGTAGAAATAACCGACTGTAGCGGCTGCTCAAGAATTTTGAGTTTTGAAATTACCCAACCTGCGCCACTAAGCACCACATTGAGCATTACTAATGTTAGCTGCTTCGGCGGCAACAATGGTTCGGCAAGTGCTACCGTTAGCGGTGGCACTGCACCATACACCTACCAATGGTCAACAGGCGCTACAGGCACTGCAATTTCAAACCAAAAAGCAGGTATTTATACTTTTTCGGTAACAGATGCCAACGGCTGCACACGCACCGATTCGGTTGAAATTACTGAGCCAACGGCAATATCAGTTAGCACCCATTCAGTTGATGCCACTTGTGCCTCAGGTACCAATGGCAAAGCATCGGTTGCTGCAAATGGCGGAACCGCCCCATACACTTATTTGTGGTCAAATGGTGCCACTGCCGATTCAATTCAAAATTTAAGCCCGGGCAATTATTCAGTAACTGTTACCGATGCCAATGGCTGTGAGGCGCTTGGCAGCGTGGTGGTTTCAAGACCAGCCTGTTGCAATGTAACCTCGGGTGGAAGCATAGCCAATGCACAAGAAGATTGCAATCCTTTCGATCCAAGCACTATCACCAGCACTGTTTCAGCAGCGGGTGGTTTGGGTACTGTTGAATACCAATGGTACCAAAGTGTGGTAAACTCGCCATACACCGATGGAAATCCAAATTGGAGTGCAATTTCAGGCGCCACCAGTGAAACATACAATCCTGGACTAGTGAGTCAGACAACTTATTTTGTTCGTCTTGCCCGTTCAGCCGGCTGCAGCGACTATGCCGGTGTTTCAAACATTATAGCCATGACCATAAAAACCCCGCCTACTGTTGATGTAACACAGGTGGACGGTAATTGCTCAAGCGAACTGTTTGAAGCAGCACTTGGCTTTAATGTGTTTGTAAAAAACAACGTAACCCTAAGCACCAACGAAACCGAAGGTGCCATTGCAATGGGTGGTAATTTAACACTGAATGGCAGCTATACCGTTGCCGGTCATACCGCGGGAACATTCAAAGATGCCGGCGATGCCAATGCTTCAGCACTCGTAATTGGTGGAAGTATTTACTACACATCAGGTTCAGGAATCAACGTGGTAAACAATGGTTTTGTGAAGCTTTGCAATACCACCGGCTCTAATATTTATGACTGGGATGTAATGAACAACCACGCCATGAATACCAGAATTGCCGCAGGTAGCATGAACAGCAATCCGCGCATCAACCTTTCGGTTTATCAAAGCGCAACATCGGTAAACAAATGTCCAATTGATTTCAGCAATGCATTTGGCCGACTTGAAAACACTGCACTTAGCCTGGCTGCTTGCAGCAACAACATCAGCTTGTTGCCTGCCGATGCAAACAATCCATCAGCCTCGCCTGACAGAAAAAGAATACAACTGGCTGCAAATACCAAGAATGTCTTGAACATTACCTGGAATGACCTGGCCGCCTTGAGCGAAATAACCTTCAACAACCAACCTTCCGCCACTTCTACCTTAATTGTGAATGTGAACAATACCGGTAGCGGCAGCGCCACTTGGAGTGTGCCAAATTTTGCCGGAATTGGCGATCAGCATGGTCAATACATTATTTGGAACTTCTACAATACAACCAGTCTTACTTTAACCGGTGGCGGTACCCTAAAAGGAACACTCCTTGCGCCATTGGCCGATGTGGTTGACAACAACTCAGGTAATATTGACGGACAACTGATTGCCAAGAGCTTTGTACACAATGGAGGCGAAATGCACAACTACCTGTTCAACGCCAATGTATTGGGTTGCAACTCTTCTTGCACTTCCGAAATAACCAATAATGAGGTGGTAATTTGCTCAGGCAGCACCACCACGCTCAAAGCAAGCGGTGGCGGCACTTATTCTTGGAGCAATGGCGCACATACACAACAAATTGAAGTGGGTGCCGGTATATATACCGTTACAGTAACCGGTAGCAATGGCTGCACGGCTACCAAAACCATTTCAGTAATTGAAAGTCCTGCAATGACCATTGCCGGAAATGTAACCAACGCTACTTGCACCGGCAGCACCAATGGTTCTATAAACGTGTCAACTACCGGAGGAACTGCTCCATTGACCTACAAATGGTCAAACGGCGCTACTACCAAAGATTTGAGCAATATTGGTTCAGGCACATATACTGTAGTAGTAACTGATGCGGTTGGTTGTACTGCCAGCAAAACCTTTACAGTAGAAGACAAAGACTTAACCGCTCCTGTGGCTCGATGCAAATCAATTACCGTTGAGCTTGACGAACACGGCATGGCATCAATCGACGCATCTACAATAGACAACGGTTCTACCGACAATTGCGGCATCGCTTCAATAACCGTAACTCCATCAAGCTTTGACTGCAGCAAATTGGGAGCAAATACCGTAACCCTTACCGTAACAGATAACAGCGGAAATGTATCAACCTGTACTTCAACAGTAACCGTGGTTGATCGCATTGAACCGCAAGTGCTTTGTATGAACATAACCGTTCCTTTGAATGCCAACGGAACTGCTTCTATAAACTATACCAACATTGATTTTGGTTCTACCGACAATTGTGGAATAGCAAGTCGTGTGCTTAGTAAGTCAACCTTTACCTGCGCCGATTTGGGTATGGTAACAGTTAATTACACGGTTACCGACGGTAGCGGAAATTCTGCAACCTGTCAATCTACCGTAAATGTAATTGACCCAATTGCACCAACCATTACCAATGTGCCAAATGACATTACAGTTACCGCAACTTCAGATAACTGCAATCCTGTGGTTAGTTGGACCCCACCAACCGCACACGACAATTGCAGTGTAGTAATGACATCAAACTACCATCCCGGCGATCATTTTGGTCCGGGTGTAACAACTGTTATTTACACCGCAACTGATGCACAAGGAAATTTAACCACCGCCTCATTCAACGTTACCATAATTAAAACCGCACTTACTGTTGTGCAGTCGGTTAATCATGTGAAGTGCCACGGTAGCGCTACCGGTTCGGCAAGTGTAACTGTAAGTGGCGGATGCAAACCATACTCGTACTTATGGTCAACCGGTGCCACCACTTCATCAATTAGTGGTTTGGCGGCAGGAACCTACACGCTTACTATAACCGATGACTCCGGAGAAACCAAAACTGTGAACATAACCATTACCGAACCCGATGCTTTGGCAGCTACAGCCGAAGTACAGGATGTTTCTTGCGGAAATACCAGTTGCGATTGCAGTGAAGGAATTGCCAGCATCAAAGTGAAATTTACCGGCAACGATGGCTCAACCATAGTGGTTAAAGACGAAGACGGTGATGAAATAAAAACCTATGAAAATGTAGATAATGGCGATATTATCGAAGTTGACGCCTCAAATATTTCAAGTGGTTCATTTGGCAATTCAATAAAAATGTGCATTGCACAAAATGGCGGAACCCGATATGGCAACAACTACGCTTACCACTGTACCCCTAGAGTAAATGCCTATTTCTCTGATGATAATAAATCAGTGACCTGCGGCTCTACCAAAGACCTGTCAAATGTTGTATTGAAATTCAAGGATGGAAGCACCTATAAATTCGATGGTCTTTCTGGTTATTCACAGACTTTCTCAGGTACCGGTTCTTATCAGGGAAAAGAGATAGTAGGTGTTTACATCAAATCAGGATGTAACCAAAGCGGCGATGGCCCCGGTTATGGCGAATATGTAGGCAATGCCAATGGGTATCATGAAGTAAATCTTTCTACCATTTGCGGTTCAGATTTGGTTGGCCGTACCTCAGGTAGTTTCAAAATAGTATCGTTTGAAGATGTTGACGGTAACACCTGCAACTACGTAGGACCCATACAACCATGTGATGGACACATCAACCTGAGCGTATCAGGAGGAGTGGCTCCATACACTTTCAATTGGTCAAACAATTCGCACAGCGAAGACCTTGGTGCTTTGTGTGCCGGCACCTACAGTGTTACCATTACCGATGCCAATGGCTGCACCATCACCAAACAATACACCGTAAGTACTCCTACTTGCTGCAATGTAACTGATGGCGGAAGCATAGCCGACAACCAATCAAACTGCGGATCATTTGATCCTAGCGAGATAACCAACATTGACGGCGCAAGCGGCGGAAGCGGAAGCCTTGAATATGCATGGGCTTATAGCACAAGTAGCAGCATGTATTTGGGCAACACAAATGCCTGGACTATAATAACAGGTGCCACTTCTGAGAGCTACAATCCGGGCGTGTTATCACAAACCACCTATTTTGTGCGCCTTGCCAAACGAGGTTCATGCACCGAATGGGCAGGCGTTTCAAATGCGGTAACCATTGAAGTGAAACCGGTTCCATCAGCTACCGCAACCAATTTGAAAAATGTGAACTGCTATGATGATGACAACGGAGCTGCAACTATTGCCGTAACCGGCGGAACAGGTACCTACACCTATATCTGGAGCAATGGCAACAGCGGCACTTCGGCTCAAAACCTTACTGCGGGCAACTACACAGTGGTAGTAGAGGATGCAAACGGATGTTCAACTACCGCTACATTTACCATTACACAACCCGACGAACTTGACATAACCGCCGATGGCACATTTACCGTTTGCTCAGGAAGCAATAACGGAAGTATAAACGTAACAGTAAGTGGCGGTACAAGCTCATACAGCTATGCATGGACCAAAGATGGCAACAGCTATGCTACATCTGAAGATCTTACAAACTTGTCAAGCGGTCAGTATGTACTTGAAGTAACCGACGCCAATGGCTGCACGGCAACATTGAGTCAGAAAATAAAGGCCGAAGATGCCTTTGATGTGGCTGGTACGGTAACCAATGTTTCGTGCTACGGTGGAAACAACGGAGCGATTGACTTGAATATCAATGGCGGATCATCAAGTGGAGCTGGTTCTAATGTTTGGGACGAAGATTTCTCAGACAACAACGAATCAAGTACCTGCGACTACGGTCATACCTCATGGAGTCGTTGGAAAAACAACTACAACAACCGCTGTGAAGTAAAAAGCCGAAACAACAGGAAACATTTTGAAATGTGCAACGGTGATGCCGAATGGCGTTCAGAAAATATCGACATCCACAACCTGAGCAATTGCCATATTGAGGTAAATCTTGGATCATGTCAAGGCAATTACCTCGAATCAACGGGTACTTATGCCGATTATGTGAAAACCTATTACCGCGTAAACGGGGGTAGCTGGAAACTGTTTGACAACAACCACACAACTTATGGCGAGATTTCAGGTTCGCGCACTGCATCATGCGACAATGTAAATGGCAGCAACCTTGAAATAAAAGTATGTGCCCACAGCACGGCAAGCGATGAGTACTACTACGTAGAAAACGTGAAAGTCACTTGTGGTTCAGGTTCAACATCAAGCAGCAGTTATACCTACTCTTGGTCAAATGGTGCGCATACCCAAAACATCAGCAACTTGGAGGCAGGCACTTACACGGTAACAATAACCAACGAAGGCGGCTGCTCAATAACAAAAACCTTTACCGTAGGTGAGCCAAACGAGCTGGTGGTAGAAGCCGATGTATATGATGTATCGTGCAGTGGAAATACCCACAGCGACGAAACCGTGCAAGACAACAACAACTCTGACCAAAACAGCAACTACGATTACTATTGCAACAAAAGCAACCACAAATATTGTCATCACGAAGGCGGTGGCAAATACAGTGGATGCAGCCACGACAACGACCACGAGAGTGACTACCGCTACACTTGTAGCAAGGAGCACCACGACAATTGCCATCACTATGGCGGTGGTAGAAGTGGACAGGATGGAGGTTCATCATACGATGATTCAGACCGCGGTTGCAAAACAGACGATAAAACAAACACACCATCATACAGCTGCGAATGCAATGGCAAAATGAAGAACTTCACTGTGAAGTATCTCGGTTCAGGTGGTGTAAACGTGTATGCCTACAACATGGACAAATCATCAGTAATCAAAACATTCTACAATGTAAACTCAGGTGATTTGTTGACCGTGGAAGGATTTGACTTTAAAGGAAGACTTGATGCCAAAACCTACTTGAAAATAGGAGGCTCATACACCTACAACGAAGTACATACCTCATGCTCTATCAATATCATGGGAATGATAATTGGCGATTTCCAAGTGGTTTCATACACCGACGGCGAAGGAAACTATTGCGATGGTGGTGTATCAGTTGACCAAACTTGCGATGGCGCCATTGACTTGAATATTTCAGGTGGTAAAGCACCTTACACCGTATCTTGGTCAAATGGCGAAACCGGAGAAACCGTGAATGAATTGTGCGCTGGCGATTACACAGTGGTGGTTACCGATGCCAATGGCTGTACCAAAACATTGAATGTTACTGTGGGCGAAAGCAGCTGTTGCAACGTGACATTGGGAGGTGTTATCTCGGCCAACCAAACATCTTGCTACGCATTTGATGCCGATGTGCTCAACAATACCAAGCCCGCATCAGGCGGCTCAGGCACACTTGAGTATGTTTGGTACTACAGCACCACCGACTCAACATTTACCTATGGCGAAAGCACCTGGACCTTGATAGAAGGTGCCAACGAATCTAGCTACGATCCCGGTACCATAAGCACCACTACCTATTTTGTGCGTTTGGCCAAAAGACACACATGCCCCGACTGGGCCGGCGTGTCAAACGTAGTAACCATTGAAGTAGGCAACGGACCTACCGCATCTATCAGCTTGATAAGCGGTGGAACCTGTGCTGGTGGCGATGCCAAATTGAAAGGAATGATTGATGGTGATTATTCATCTTACTACTGGAAATACAATGGATCAGCACTCAGCACCAATGGTAGTGTTACCGTACAGGTTGACAGCGATAACGACGATGCCGAGGAATTATTGAACTCAGGAATAGTGCGTCTCAACAGCTCTGACCTGGAACTTGGCAATGACGATAGTTACTGCAATGGTTCCGATCAATTGGTAGGACTTCGTTTCACAGGTCTCAACATACCGCAGGGCGCTACTATCAAAAGTGCTTATATCAAGTTCAAGTCAAACGACTACAACAGCAGAAGCACTTATCTTTCTATAAAAGCGCATGATGTTGACAATGCCTCATCATTTAGCAGCTCGTACAACAACTTGAGCAATAGAAGCACCACAAGCAACTCAGTGAGCTGGAACGTGCCTACTTGGTACACCAACTACTATTATTACACTCCTGATATAAGCAGTGTAGTAGAAGAAGTAGTAAACCGCAGTGGTTGGTCATCGGGCAATAGCCTGGCCATTCTCATAAGCGGTAGCGGCTACAGAAGTGCCTACAGCCACGATTATTATCCTGCAAAAGCACCTGAGCTGATAGTAGAATATGAATTGCCACACAATACCCTTGATATTGACCACGCCGAATTCGGAACTTATGAATTGGTGGTAAGCAATAGCAATGGCTGCACTTATACAGCAAGCTACACCATTTCTCAACCCGACCCGATTAGCATCAGCGGAACCACTACCAATACTGCCTATAGCTATTGCAACGGTTCTATAAATGTATCGGTGTCCGGTGGCAAAGCGCCTTATGTTTATTCATGGTCAAATGGTTCAAGCCACGAAGATCCTTGCAACCTGTGCTCAGGCAACTATACCCTTACCGTAATAGATGCCAACGGTTGCAGTGCTACCAAAACATTCTATGTAGGTAAAGATGGCGATCACTGCGATTTGGCAAAATCTGACAAACCATTGGTAGGAAGCGCCACAGGGGCCACATATACGGTTGGAACTGAGGAAAGCGAGAACCTGAATCTGGCTTCCATAGTGGTGTATCCAAACCCCGCATCACAAATTACCAAGGTTTCTTATGTGGTAAACAATACAGCCAACGTACACGTATATATCAGCGATTTGACCGGTAAAACACTTATTGAAATTCACAATGGTGAAGTTTCTGGTCAGGTTGAAAACAGCAATCAGGTGGATATAAACGACCTGAGAAGCGGAGTGTACATGGTAGTGGTTGAAGGAGCAAACAATGAACGACTGGTTGAAAGGCTGGTAGTTAGTAGATAAGTTGGTAACTCTAAGTATAGAAAAGCCTTGTCTAAATTGACAGGGCTTTTCTTTTTTTGGGAACACAACTGATACCTATGCAAAACCAGGTTCTTTTCTGAACTTGAATAATTACTTTTCAAAGTATTTTAAACCTATTGAACAGCCACTTGTCTTTTTGGTACGATAGTTGATAAATTGCCTGAATAGATTGAATAAAATTTAGCCCAATAATCGAAGCCTAGTTAGCCTGAAGAGCCCCTGGTCCCCAACCTCGGGCTTTTCTCTTTTTATACCCTTTGGTTTTGCGTTGCGATTTTAGCCCTGTTTTTTGGCTTACCGAGCCATTGCTTTACTAATTAAAACCAGACTGATAATGGATATAATAAGGTGGTTTTGCAATGCGAAGGAGGTGGCCTTTACTTGAACTTGTAGGAAAACCCGTTTGTGAGTTTCAGGTTTTTGTTGTGTACACTTGGGTCTTGCACAGGGTTAGAATCATAGGTCATGGTAAACCTTGTAACGAATGAAAAATTGTTGTTTACCTTAAACTCAAGCGTATTGTTGGTAGTGAACCTATAATCTGAAAAATTGGCAAATAATGGCTGGTAGTACGAGGTATTATAGTAGATAAACCAATCGCTTATAGTTAGTTTCAGGTTGATATACGTGCTCATTCTGGAGTTAAGATGCAAAATACCCGTTTTCAACTCCTTTTCATATTCCAGCATGTAGGTAATGCCGTAGTACGAGTGTATGAGCCCTTTTTCAAGAAACCTTAACCGCAATCCCGTGCCCAACAACACGCGTTGTTTTATCAATTGCACTTTGTCGTATTGGTTTTGTATAAACGATTCCCAAACTATCGGACTATCTATCATCAAGCCATAGCGGATGTGCTGAAACGCATTCTGCTCAAATTTCAAGTCATTGGTCGTACTTAGGTTCATATCGTTGAGCACAAGCCAGCGGTGGCGGTTTTTTATGTATTGTACCCGCGCCTTATTGTTGAGTTGGTACAGGATGTTGGCATTTTGAATGGCATAAAAGTTCAGGTCTATAAGACCCTGCCAACCCTGCTGTGTCTCGTCGAGCCTTGAGCTTTCAATATTTACTGTTTGAGCCGAGAGATGGAAGGAAGAAAGTACTAAGAGAAATGGTAGGGAACGTTTTATAAACATTGGCTACGACAAGTAAGCTTTAAGCCCCAATATATTCGGAATTTGAGATGAATCGCGCTGGTGTTGGTGCGCTATGAGCAACGATAGCCAATCGAAAGTATAGATTCCACGAAGTAGCGTGGGTAGTTCGTGGCTGTTTAAATGCAGCATCCGGTGGTTGAATTTTTTCTCTTCCAGCAAATTTTGGAGGTAGTTAAATCGCATATTAATTCGTTCGTGCGATTGGCTGTTTATGAGTAGCCACGGGCCGTTGTTGTTGCGTTCTACTATGGCTTCTATCACATTGTGGCACATTTCAGGCATTTCGTGTATGTGCGCCCACATTTTGCTGTTTTCGTTGAGTTGCTGCTGTAGCCTGATGGCCATACCAAAGCCGGCGCTATCGGTTACTACTTGCAAAAAATTGTGCTCGCTCAGATGGAGCGATTCCATTACATTTTGAGCGTCATGCTGGTGTTTTTCATTCTGTTTCAATTCCGGCACTACGCCATGCAGTTCAGTCGCCATGTCCATTGCATAAAGGCTGCCTACAATCAACAAAAGGTAACTTAGCGAATAGCCGAGCGCCATGCGGGGCTGCAAACCCAAAACCGCCGGAAACATGAGGTGGTTGTGTTCTTTGGCAAGTTGTTGCAGTGTGCCCCCACCCGTAAGTACAATGATGTTGCAACCCAATGATTGCGCTTGGTGGTAGCAGGCAAGGGTTTCTTCGGTATTGCCTGAGTATGATGAGCAAATAACCAGGCTGTTGGACGATACAGATGCGGGAAGTGAGTAGTCGGAACAAATTTCAATAATGGCGGGAACCTTGTTTTTGAAATAGGTTTTGGTAATTCTACCGGCAATACCCGAGCCGCCCATACCACATATAACAATGTGGTTCGATTTTACTTTCTCTACTTTTTGTGAGTCAAAGTGTTGCAGAGCAAAGGCTATTTGGTCGGGAAATCCCGCTAAATCTTTTCCTTGGAAGTTCATTCCGTGATTTTTAGGCAAATATAGAATACCCAAAAACCAATAGCAATGCAGGTTATAAGCAAGGTACTTAGTTGTCCGACTCGGTAACTATGCGGATGGTGCCGTTTTCGAAGATGAAAATGTAAGTTTTGCCGGCTTTGCCAAATGGCATAACTTCTATTTTCACGCATTTGTTGGTTTTCTTGTAAACCTTGCCTTGTTTTTTTCTTTTGCCCAACACATTGCCTATTCCATATTCGGAGTTGTCATTTTTGGTATGCCCATCCAGGTTTGTGCCTCCCTTGCTTTTAAAAATGGAGCCCAACTCGCTGTTGAGGTCTTTAGTATCTATTCCAAAACTGCCCGACAAGCTGTCGTTATGTGTGTCTTGTGCCTGACCTGTGGCGGCAAAAAGAAGTAACATGGAGAAAATGAAACCCGGAATTGTAAGATACTTATGGTGCATGGCTGTGGTGTTCTGCTAATTGTTCAGCTAAAATATACACATTAAAATGAATCCAAACCTTTCATTTTATAAGTGGTGGGTTTAATTGAATATTTTGTAGCTATAGCCCAACCGTATGCAAAAGCCAATGTTCTTTGTGTTGTTGTTGCGCTGCTCGCTGGGCAGGTAGTCGTAGTTTTTAAGTATGCCTAATGGCATGGTAAGTTCTTTGGGTGTGCTTTCGTCGGCATCAATGTTTTTTTTCTCAAATCCGCCTATGGTTTTATCAAACAAAACCCCCGCCAGCAGATGGCCCTTTTCTTTGTTTCCCAATCCTATTTTTAGTTCTATATCAAGTAAATATGAAGCGCCAAAGTGGCGGTAGTAGTCGGTAAATTTAAAGTTGGTAACCGCCTGATACGGTGGGTTTGAATTGATGGAAAATTGCGCCCCTGACAGGTAATTCAATTGCACACCAAAACCCATGTTGAAATAAACCGGATCGTTTGGCTGCCCCGAATTAATACCGAAATTGAGCATGAGCGGAATTGAAAACTGTTGGATATTAAGTCGCGACTTGTAGCTGCGGTAGGCAATGGCGTCGGGTACATCCAAGGTTACGGTGCTCGATGCATCTTGCGCATAGTTGTTGAAAACAAATCCAACACGCCAGCCCACAAAGCTTTCCGACATCTTTGAATAGTAGGCTGCTGCTCCGTAGCTAAGGGTTTGTGGATGTTTGTAGTCTAGCCCCAAACCATTGTATGGGCCGTAGTTGGCGTCGTACCGGTTCACAATATTTGAAAACAAGGCAGTGCCATACACATCAATAAATTTTCCTTCTTGGGCCATCGATAGCAACGGCAAGGCGGCTATCAGCAGGATAAGGTATCTTTTCGTAACCATGGTCAAATTAACGTGAAAAAATAAAGAATATATATAGCGAGCCAAAATGGCAACAAGAATCTATTGATGCTAAACAGTCTTTAAATAGGTTTTAAACGCAAATTAAAAGTTTGAATTCCGGAAGAGAAATGGCAAATCCTTTATCAAGACCTTTCAATAATTGCTTAATAAAATGGTGGTTGACGGTTGCTAATGCTTAAAACAAGCCCGCTCTTTCCGATTCTATTTGGTTGATAACCTCTCCTAAATCCTCTTGATTATCGGCAAAATTGAGGCTGTCGATATCTATAATGAGCAAACGGCCTGTATAGCTTTCAATCCAGGCTTCATATTTGCCGTTCAGTTTTTTGAGGTAATCAAGTCGCAGCGAATCTTCATAGGCTCTGCCGCGTCTTTGAATTTGGTCAACCAAGGTGGGTATGGAAGCCTTGAGATAAATAAGCAAATCGGGCGGTTCTACCAGTTGGCTAAAGGTTTCAAATAGCGATTGGTAACACTCAAAATCTCTTTCGCTCATCAAACCCATTTCGTGCAAATTGGTAGAAAAAATATAGGCGTCTTCATAAATAGTGCGGTCTTGTATTACGGGCAAGTCGCGCTTTCTGAAATCAAGTATTTGCTTAAAACGCTGGTTGAGGTAATACACCTGCATGTGAAACGACCAATGTTTCATATCGCGGTAAAAATCGCTTATATATGGGTTGTCGGCTTCGTTTTCAAAATGGGCAATCCAGCCGTAGTGCTTGGCCAGCAATTGGGTAAGCGTGGTTTTGCCCGCGCCAATATTGCCGGCTACCGCTATGTGTTTCAGTGATTTAGTTTCAGTCATGTGTGTATCCTGCTATTTTTAATAAATTCTTTTTAGGCCTATGGCATCTCTCACCAAATTTAAGGTCTCCCGGGCACTCTTTTGCGCTTTTACCATTCCTTGTTCCATCACCTCATCCAGCAGTTTTTCATCGTTTCTTATTTCGGCAATTCGCTCGTTAATAGGTTTGGTAAAAGCCCAAATATCAGCCGCCAATTGCTTTTTAAAATCACCGTATCT
>WGNN01000065.1 GCA_016124515.1 bacterium | reverse complement strand
TAGCCCACATAACCGGGAGGCGCACCTATGAGCCGCGATACACTGTGGCGTTCTTGAAACTCGCTCATGTCGATCCGCGTCATCATGTTTTCGTCGTTGAAGAGGAAGTCGGCGAGCGACTTGGCCAACTCGGTTTTTCCTACGCCTGTAGGACCCAGAAAAATGAAGGATCCAATGGGTTTTCTGGGGTCAGACAAACCCGAGCGGCTTCTGCGCACGGCATCGGCTACGGCTTCAATGGCTTCTTCCTGCCCCACCACACGTTTGGTGAGTACTTTTTCAAGATCAAGCAGTTTTTCGCGTTCGCTTTGCAGCATTTTGGTCACGGGTATTCCGGTCCATTTTGATACGATGGCGGCAATGTCTTCAGAATCGACTTCTTCCTTTATGAGCGCATCATGTGCTTGCATTTCTATGAGTTGCTTTTGGTAATCGGCCAATTGGTTTTCGGCTTGTTTTATACGACCGTAGCGCAACTCGGCCACCTTGCCAAAATCGCCACTGCGCTCGGCTTGTTCGGCAGCGAGTTTGTAGTCTTCAATCTGCTTTTTGGTTTTCTGTATGTTGTCAACCACCTCTTTTTCCGACTGCCATTTGGCTCTGAACGAACTGCGTTGCGACTCAAGTTCAGCAATTTCCTCGCTGAGTTTATCCAATTTGGCTTTGTCTTTTTCGCGTTTAATGGCTTCGCGCTCTATTTCCAATTGCTGTATCCTGCGCTCTATTTCGTCGAGCTCTTCGGGCAGCGAATCAATTTCAAGACGCAGTTTGGCCGAAGCCTCATCGAGCAAGTCAATGGCTTTGTCGGGCAAAAACCTATCGGCAATGTATCGGCTGGAAAGCTCAACTGCCGAGATGATGGCTTCGTCTTTTACGCGCACTTTGTGGTAGGTTTCGTAGCGCTCTTTGAGCCCCCTGAGTATCGATATGGAATCTTCAATACTGGGTTCGTCAATGATAACCTTTTGAAACCTTCGCTCCAGCGCTTTGTCGCGCTCCAGGTATTTTTGGTATTCGGCCAAAGTAGTAGCACCCACGGCACGCAGCATACCACGCGCCAATTCGGGTTTCAATATATTGGCGGCATCCATAGCGCCTTCGCCGGCACCGGCACCCACCAAAGTGTGTATTTCGTCAATAAACAAAATAATTTGCCCATCGGAGCTTACTACTTCCTTCACCACAGCTTTCAGCCTTTCTTCAAACTCGCCTTTGTATTTGGCACCTGCCACAAGCGAGCCCATGTCAAGACTGTAGATGGTTTTGGTTTTCAGGTTTTCGGGCACATCGCCGTTTACAATCCTAAAGGCAATGCCCTCGGCAATGGCGGTTTTACCCACGCCGGGTTCGCCAATGAGCAGCGGGTTGTTTTTGGTTCGGCGCGAAAGGATGTGTATAACCCGTCTTATTTCTTCGTCGCGGCCAATAACCGGATCCAGTTTGCCGCTGCGGGCAAGGTCGTTCAGGTCTTTGGCGTATTTGTTTAGCGCATTGTATTTAGCCTCGGCATTTTGGTCGGTTACCTTGTTGCCTTTTCGCAGTTGTTCGATAGCTTTTTTGAGTTCGGTAGCAGATACACCGCTTTCTTTGAGCATGCTTGAAGCCGGATCGTTGTTGCCCGCAAAGGCAAGCAGCAAGTGTTCAACCGATACAAATTCATCGCCCATTTCTTTTGAAAGAGAGAGCGCCTGGTTGAGGATTTTATTTGCTTCGTTTGACAAATACAACTGTCCGCCGCTGGTTTTGGGCAGCGATTCAATGATTTTGTCGAGCACTTCCAATACGCGTTTGGTGTTGACATTGAGTCGGTTGAGCAGGTATTTTACCACATCTTCGTCAACCAACAACATTCCTTTTAATATGTGTGCAGGCTCAATGGCCGGATTGGTATTGCCTTGTGCTACTTCCTGGGCCTTTTGAATGGCCTCTTGTGCTTTGATGGTGAAATTGTTGAAATTCATTGTTTTCCCTATTTTACGTGGGCTGGGTTTATCAAATACCTTTCCTTCTTTTTCATGCGTAAAATTGTCAGGAAAGGCTTGAGAATTTGGCTGAACCGCTCCGCCAAGTAGGCGATTGCTGGCAGATATTTGTCATTTTAAGCCATAAGCTGTCAGTTGGAGCAGCCAATATTGCCGTTACTTCAACAAAAAAACGCTGAGCTGTGTGGGATGGTATGGACACAGGTGTTTGGAGCACCTTTAATATTTTTTACATGCATAAAAGAGTTGAATAGCAAGTAAGCTGTGTAAATTCGATGCATGAAGCAAGTTTTTTTAGTTTGTGCGCTGGTACTTGTTACCACCTTTGGTGTAAGAGCCCAAATTGCACTTCCCGGTGGCAACAACAACCCTTCATCAAATAAATCGACTACCACGAATGACGATGAGGAAAACCCCTGGAGTATTCATAAATTCTATACCGGCGGCAATTTTGGCTTGCAACTGGGTTCCAATTCCTATTTTGAACTTTCGCCTTGCCTTGGCTATAAGGTTACTGAAAAACTGTGGCCGGGTGTAGGTATCAACTACCAGTATTACAGTCAGAAAGACCAATCGGGCAACCGCATATCGCAGAGTATAGTGGGCTGGCGCGCCTTTAGCTCCTATCAAGTGCTCGACAATATTGTGGCTTATGCCGAATACGAAAACCTGAGCATCAACTATTCAGGCAACCAGATTTTTATAAGCAATGTGTGGTTGGGCGCAGGCTTAAGGCAGTGGATTGGCGAAAAATCGGCCATTGATATGTACCTGCTTCGTAACTCAAATTTCGGACAAATTCAACAGGCTTTTTACGGCTCGCGATGGAACATTAAAATGTCGTTTTTAATTGGGTTGTAAATCAAATTCCTTTACAAAATCACCCACTTTTATTTGGCTGATGTGAGGCAATTCTCCTGTGTGCATTTCACCGTTGGCGTGCAACATCATTACCGTGGGATATGACCGGATTTTAAACCTGGAAACCACTTTATCGGCCAATTGCTTTTGCAATAATAATTGCGTACCCGAGGCATGGAGTTCTGCTACCACTTCTTTCCATTTTTGCAAATAGCCAAAACCATCGGTACAAACATGCACCACCTGCACACCGTATTTGGCCAACTGCTCCTTAACAGGGCCACAATTGGCCAAGTCTCGCTTGCAGGGCGCGCACCATGTTCCCCAAATATCAATTAAAATCGTTTGCCCGGGAAATTGGCTGTTGAGCGCGGCAAGCAAACTGTCAACCTCTTGAAATTGAGAGCAATATAATTTGGCACCACCATCCAAATTGTCGATTTCATTTCCCAGGGCTGTTTTCACAAATATTTCATTGCCTGCCTTGAGCTGATTGTTCAATAATTCATAATCATCCTTTAGCTCATTGATGGTTTGCAGGACAAGCTTGCGAAGCTCCTCTGTTTTAAATTCCTCATTATGGTTTCGAAAATAAGTGTAGCGCGCCGCCAAATCGGGCGAGGCATTGGCCCACAAAAACCAATCATGCTGCGCAGGACTGAACTTTTCGAGTCGCTTTTGCAAAAGTGCCGTTTCGATAGGTTCTAGCTCATAAAAGTATTGCTGTTTCAACTGATAGAAGACGGTTACCAAAGAATCGTCATTTACGGCATTTAACAATTGTTGCTTATGAAAAAGACGCATAAACTGCCGATCAAGGGCAGTGGGCACATGTCCTTCGGCATTCAAAATGGCATTCAAATGGGTCATCAATTCATCTTTTGACAAATACGAGTGCATATAGCACAAGGTATGGTAGTAATTGAGCACACTGCCACTGAAAAAAGTGGGTTCAAATGCCACTACATCGGCGATAATGTGTCTGTCGGGTTCCATGTTCAAACGCCAATAGCCCACAAAAACCCCTGCAAAAATGGATGATTTGATGGCTGTTTGCAGGTATTGTTGCGCTTCCACGCCTTCGCTGCTGTAGGTTTCCAATACCTCAGGCAGTTTTTGCATGGCACTGTCGTAGAAAGAGAGTAATTGTTCCTCCGTTTTAGCCGCACGTATGGCGTTAACAAATCCTCCGAATTTGTACCGGTTTGTGTCGGACCAATATTGGTTGGCAAAACGGTTTAATGATGCATCGGGTCCGGAAAATGTAGCCACTTCGTTAAAGTGGTCACCATTCCAATCAAAGGTGTTGTCGTGCAGATCAACGGTTAATTGCAAGCCCCGGTGTAAATTGATGCTGCCCTGACATTTGCCCGGAAAACGAAGTGTGAAACCGAAAAGCACTGACGGAAGTACCGGTTGAAAAAATGCCTGACCGAGACGGTTAAAATGCAGCGTATCTTCAACGTATTTCCCTGAAACCAAATCGGCATAAGTCAGCACCATTTTGAGGGTATCCAATTGACTTTCATCGCTTACGAGTACATTTACTTGCAATTGAGTGGTGTCAGATTCGTTGGCAATTGCCATTTGCGAAGGCTTGTTGTGGCAAGCGGCCAATACCACAACCAAAAGCGCAGATTTACAAAAGTTCATGTACCAAAAATAGCTATTTTCACCAATAAGCCCAAATTGTTTCAAATGCATATTTTTTATACAAATCCACTTTTTCAACCATACATTTGTATAAATTATATGTGTTTATGTACATAGAAAGACAATTGCAAGAAAAACTGGATGAATTGAGTCAAGGTTTTCCCATATTGTCATTGACGGGTCCAAGGCAATCGGGAAAAACCACCCTGCTGCGCCATGTATTTTCAAAGCTTCCTTATCTCAACTTTGAATATCCTGATGTGCTTGAATTGGCGCAGACAGACCCGCGCTCGTTTATGGACAAATACAAAGGCGGGGCGGTTTTTGATGAAATTCAACGGTATCCTGAGCTATTCTCCTACTTGCAGGTATATTCTGATGAAAATCCTGATAGCCGATTTGTGATAAGTGGTTCTCAAAATTTTTTGATGAACCAACAAATTAGTCAAACTCTTGCAGGCCGAGTTGCCCTGTTGCGCCTTCTCCCTTTTTCGGCACATGAACTCATCAATGCAAAAGTTGCGCGTATTGAAGATGGTAGTTGGGATTTGATATTGAACGGATTTTACCCACGTATCTATAATCAGGCGCCAAACCTCAAGATTTTTTACAATTCGTATATACAAACGTACCTGGAACGCGATGTCGCCTTGATAAGAAATATTACTGACACGAGGTCATTTCGTACATTTTTGCGCTTGCTTGCCGGGCGTGCCGGTCAGTTGCTCAATATGAGCGCCCTTGCCAACGATGTAGGTGTGGGTGCCACCACTATAAAAGAATGGATTTCGGTACTTGAAACTTCGTACATTATCCATTTGGTGCAACCTTTCCACAAAAATTATAATAAACGCATCAGTAAATCGCCAAAAATTTACTTCGTTGACACGGGTTTGCTCTGCTTTCTGCTCAATATACACAACCGGGAAATTCTTGAAAGCCATCCGCTGATAGGTGCGGTATTCGAAAATTTCATAATAAGCGAAACCTTGAAATACAAATGGAACCGTGGTGATTTTGATCCGATTTATTATTGGCGCGAAAATAACGGGAAGGAAATAGACCTAGTACTTGAGCATAACAATGAAACCTATGCCATTGAAATAAAATCAGGGCGCACCTTTTCGCTAAGTTATTTCAAGAACCTGAAAACATGGCTCGAAATATCGGGTTCAAAACCCGAGAACAACGCGGTGGTATATAACGGCGAACACTCCATGAACACACGTAGCGGCGCCTTGTTGCAGTGGCACGAGCTTGAATCATTCTTAAAAAACAAAATAGGCTTATAATCGATTTAAATAAAGTATTTTTATACAAATCCACTTTTCAAAAGTGGATTTGTATAATTTTTTACCGTTTAGAACACATAAAGGCCAATTCACTATTCCTTGATGAATTTGCCGGTATAAAGGCCCTTTTGCGTAGTTACCTGCAAAAAATAGACGCCCGTTTGCAGATTTCCCACAGTTAACCTGTTTGAAGGATTTAAAGTGCGGTCCACGCTCCTTCCCTGTAAATCAGAAATAACCACTTCCTGTATTTCCTCGTTTTCAGCCAGGTTCACTTTTATAATGTCTTTTGCCGGATTAGGAAATATGGCCAGCTTTTGCGTGGCGGTATTTTCTGCGGTCAATACTTTTGAATAATAATACACATCGGCACCATAAGCCTGCCAAGGGTCTGACACGGTTGCTCTACCATACCGCTTCACATAGGTTGTTTGGCTATCGGCATTCAAATAGGTTACCGTCATATCAGTACCTTTTAAAAGGTGGGTATTGACAAAGGCACCGCTTCCACTAAAATGCGGTTCAACGTTCCTTATTAAAATAGATTTTCGGGGATAATACCGTTCGTATTCCCGGTTGGCCCAGGTTAAAGAGTCTGCTCCATAAACTTTTGAACCTTTGTCAATTATTCTTCCGGTATCAGCTAAATAGGTTGCCATAAAAATAGACATTGAATTTCCGGAATAGGTGATTTGCCTATAAAATTGACCTCCTTTATATTCAGTTATTTGCCTATTGGTTAGCACGCAGCTATCACCAAAGCAGATATAATTATGGAGGCTGTCGCGCCTGCATCCATTTTCAAAAAATATTGCTTTATTCACCAATATTTCCGTGCTATCATTATAGGTATATTCATAATCTGACAATATGATCAGACGCGCTGTATCAGCAAAATGCACTACATCTTTTGTCACCAAACTTGAATCATTTTTGTTGTTCCTGTAGGTTTTCAAGATATTCATAGTATCCAAATAATCAACTGTGGTTATGATTTTGTAAATCATAGTATCTCCTTCCAGTTTGTTGAATAATTTAGATTCTATTCTTCTACCTTGTTTGTCATACTTGGCTTCATAACCAGAATAATACGGCATTTTGCCCTGTGTATGGCCAAACTTATCATTTTTGTAATAACGCACGTTTGAAAGCAACAAACCGTTTGACTTGAAGCTATACATATTTTTTGACAACATAATTGAATCTGCTCCATTGTTGGTGTACTTATAGGTCTGCACTGAATCTAACACAAAATGGATCGATTGGGCCCGGGTATTAAACGCCATTAATAAAAAACCCATTACCAAAAGCGTATTCAAATTCCTCATAATCTGAAATTTAATAAAATCCGAAAATAGCCAACTTAATTCCACAACTTACATAAAAAACCAAAACTCCTAAAACAAAGCAGCCACCTGATGTTTTAGGTGGCTGTTTCGTTTATTATATGAAATGTCTGTTATGACTTCATAGAC
This sequence comes from bacterium, assembly GCA_016124515.1. Lineage (GTDB taxonomy): Bacteria > Bacteroidota > Bacteroidia > CAILMK01 > JACPUW01 > JACPUW01. The sequence continues at coordinate 12,721 of WGNN01000065.1, read as the reverse complement.
GCGTAATTCTCGAAGAATAAAGGAATGGTTTCAATACCTTTCAAGAAGTTGAACACACCAAAGCTTTCGTTTGGCGAGTGTATGGCATCGCTATCGAGCCCAAAACCCATCATAATAGATTTGAGTCCGAGTACATCTTCAAAAAGTGCCACGATAGGTATAGAACCGCCGCTGCGCACCGGTATGGGGGTTTTACCAAAACTTGTTTCGTAGGCTTTGCTTGCCGCCTGGTATTCAATTAAATCTACCGGCACTACTACGGGTTCGCCACCATGGTGCGGGGTTACTTTCACTTTTACCGTATCGGGTGCTATTGATTTAAAATGCGCTTCAAAAAGCTTTGATATTTTGTCAGACTGTTGGTTGGGCACCAACCTCATGGAGATTTTTGCGCTCGCTTTTGAAGGCAATACCGTTTTGGCACCTTCGCCTATATAACCGCCCCAAATGCCATTTACATCCAATGTAGGCCTTACCGAAGTTTTCTCGTAAACACTGAACTCCTGCTCACCGCCAATGGCTTTTATATCCAGGTGGTTTTTGTATTCTTCCAGGTCAAATGGAATTTTTTTCATGGCTTCCTGCTCTTTTGCAGGCACTGCCAATACATCGTCATAAAATCCCGGAATGGTTATTTTGCCATTGTCGTCTTGCAGCGAGGCAATCATTTTGGCAAGTATATTTATGGGGTTGGCCACCGCACCGCCGTACACACCCGAGTGCAGGTCGCGGTTGGGTCCGGTCACTTCCACCTCAAGGTAGGCAAGTCCGCGCAATCCAACCGTTATACTTGGATTTTCCACACCCAACATAGAAGTATCAGAAATCAGTATTACATCGGCCTTTAGCTTTTCCTTATTCTCCCTGATGTAGGTACCTAGGTTGGCCGACCCTACTTCTTCTTCGCCTTCAATCATAAATTTTACGTTGCAGGGCAGGGAGCCATTTTTCATCATAAACTCAAAGGCTTTCACATGCATATACATTTGGCCTTTGTCGTCGCAGGCACCGCGCGCATATATTTTTCCATCTTTTATTACCGGCTCAAAGGGCGGCGATGTCCACAGTTCATACGGGTCGGCGGGTTGCACATCGTAGTGGCCATATACCAAAACGGTGGGTTTTGCAGGGTCCACCATTTTTTCGCCATACACTATGGGGTAGCCTGCGGTGGGGCACACCTCCACATTTTCCGCTCCGGCTTCTTCAAGTCTTAGTTTTATAAATTCAGCCGCTTCAAATACATCATCTTTAAACTCAGGATCAGCACTTACCGATGGGATACGCAGCAAATCCTTTAGTTCATCAATAAATCTGTCCTTATTATTATCAATATAAGCTTTAATCTTATCGTGCATTTTTTGAAATAGATTTGTTGGCTAGCAAAAGTAAAACTTAAGCCCTTTGACAAACAAAAAAACTACTGCTCCACTGCTCAGCCATTTTCTGGCGCAAGGCACCGAGGTGGGATGCGATGAAGCAGGCCGTGGCTGCCTGGCCGGACCGGTGGTAGCTGCGGCAGCCATTATACCCCGTGGAGAAAGTTTTGAGTTTCTCAACGACTCAAAAAAACTGAATGAAAAACAGCGAGCCGAGGCGGCAGCGATTATAAAAACACAATTGAAACACTGGGCCATTGGCGTGGTTTCGCCGCAGCGAATTGATGAAATAAACATACTGAAAGCTTCTTTTGAAGCCATGCACCGCGCGCTTGACCAACTCAGCTGCACTTTCGACATGATTTTGGTTGACGGCAACCGCTTTGTGCCCTACCACCAAGTGCCCCACCAATGTGTGGTAAAAGGCGATGGCAAGTACCAAAGCATAGCCGCGGCTTCAATATTGGCCAAAACCCACCGCGATGAGCTCATGAAAAACTACCACCTCAGCCATCCGCAATACGGCTGGAACCAAAACATGGGCTACCCCACCGCAAAGCACCGCAAAGCCATTGCGCAATTTGGCGACACTGAACTTCACCGCAAGAGTTTCAACCTGCTGGGCGACGGACAACTCAAATTGTTTTGATGGTTTACAAACCAAAATAAATGGACTGTAAAAGCCCTGTTTGCCTGCCCAAAGCCGCATAAGCACTTCAAGGGCGGTTAAAAAACAAATTCTGCTATCTTTGAATTTTTTGTCCCTTTTAATGAAGTAATGTATGCTAATGGAAAATATGACTGTACTACAAGCGCTTGAAAAATACTATGGTTACAAAAGTTTCAGGCCCTTACAGCAAGAAGCCATACAGAGTGTTCTTGGCGGCAAAGACACCCTGCTGATACTCCCCACGGGCGGTGGCAAATCGGTGTGCTACCAACTACCACCCATTGTGCAAAACGGACTTTGTTTGGTGGTTTCACCGCTTATTTCGCTTATGAAAGACCAGGTAAATGCCCTTACACAAAACGGTATTCCGGCGGCATTTATCAACTCCAGTCTTTCAGCAAGCGAAAACAACGACCTTTTGAAAAAAGCGATGCAAAAGCAGTTGAAGCTTCTCTATGTTTCGCCCGAAAAGTTGGTAAACGATATGGCGGTGTTTGCCGGGCTTCCGCTAAGCTTGGTTGCTATTGACGAAGCGCATTGTGTGAGCCAATGGGGTCACGATTTCAGGCCCGAATACACCCAATTAAAAGTGATAAAAGAACAGTTTCCGGGGGTGCCGGTGATGGCCCTTACCGCCACTGCCGATAAGGTAACCCGCCGCGACATTGCCACACAACTGGGTATGCACGAGCCCGAAATATTGGTGGGTTCATTCAACCGCCAAAACCTGAGTCTTGAGGTTCGTGCCAACTTGCCCGCTCGCGAGCGCTATACCCAAATAGCCAATATGATAAACAAATACCGCAACGACAGCGGAATAATCTATTGCCTGAGCCGAAAAACCACTGAACAACTGGCCGAAAAGCTGGCTGGTTTTGGTATTGAAGCGGGAGTATATCATGCGGGGCTCAGCCACGAAAAGCGCAACAGCGTGCAAGATGATTTTATAAACGACCGTCTGAAAGTGATATGTGCTACCATAGCTTTTGGTATGGGGATAGACAAAAGCAATGTGCGCTATGTAATACACTACAACCTGCCCAAGAATATAGAAGGCTATTATCAGGAAATTGGCCGGGCGGGTCGCGATGGGCTTCCCAGCGAAACCCGGCTCTACTACAACTACGGCGATTTGCGCATACTCACCACTTTTGCATCGGAAGGGGCACTGGCCGAGATAAACCTGGAAAAACTGAAACGCATGCACCAATATGCCGAGGCGGATGTGTGCAGGCGAAAAATTTTGCTCAGCTACTTTGGCGAAGTGCTTGAAAAAGATTGTGGCAACTGTGATGTATGCAAAAACCCAAGACGCCACTTTGACGGTACCGTTGTGGTGCAAAAAGCCCTTTCGGCAATGAAAAGAATGAATGAAGAAGTGGGTATGCAAATGCTTATTGATGTGTTGCGGGGCTCGCGCAAAGCCGAAGTGACCGAAAAAGGCTACCAAAATGTAAAAACCTTTGGCGCCGGCAGCCAACACAGCTTTTTTGAATGGCAACACTACATCAACCAAATGCTCAACTTGGGCTTGGTAGAAATAGCCTACGACGAAAACTTCTCGTTGAAAATAACCCAATCGGGCAATGAAGTGCTCTTTGGCAAAAAGACCCAGCAACTGGTGGTTTTCGATGCGGAAAAAGAGAAATTCAACAAAACGGACAAGCCCAAAACCAAGAAAGAGAAACGCGAGGAAGGTTTGTTTGAAGCCCTCAAGAAAAAACGCCAAGAATTGGCCGCTGCCAAAGGTGTGCCTGCCTATACCGTTTTTAACGATGCCACGCTAACCGAAATGGCGGAAAAAACTCCATTGTTTGTAGAAGATTTGGCTGAAATAAGCGGTATTGGAGAATTTAAGCAGAAGGAATACGGAAGCATTTTTGTGCAAACCATCAGGGATTTTTTGCTGCACAACGAGGTGGGAAAAGTAAAAAACCTGAGTTACTTCCAAACCTTTGAAGCCTATCAAAAAGGCCTTACTGCACAGGAAATAGCCAAAGAGCGCGGCCTGAATAAGGGAACGGTGTATGGCCACCTAGCTTGGCTCATTGACCATAGCGAAAACATTGAGGTGAGTAACTACCTGAGCAAAACCGATCTGGAAGACATTATAAAAGCCGTAAAACACCTGGAAAGTGCAGAATACCTGAATGGGATAAAGGAATACCTGAACGATCGATTGGAATATGGCTTGATAAAACTGGGTGTGGCTTACTTGAAGAAAAAAGGCAAATTGAGGTTTTAATAAGCCATTTCAATTGTTAACCCAGCGCCACATCGAGCAGCATCATGGTGGCAAAACCTATCATGGCACCAATGGTTGACAAATCAGACTCTTGGTCGCGCTGCGACTCGGGGATAAGCTCTTCTACCACCACAAAAATCATGGCTCCGGCGGCAAAGGAAAGCGCATAAGGCAAAAGCGGCTCTACAGTGAGCACCAAATAGGCACCCAACACCCCGGCAATAGGTTCTACAATACCTGATAGCTGACCGTAGTTAAAAGCCTTGAGTCGTGAAAAACCTTCGCGGCGCAGGGGAATGGAAACCGCAGCACCTTCAGGAAAATTTTGCAACCCAATACCAATAGCCAACGCAATGGCTCCGGCCAGCATGCCCGCATCGGGGTTGTTGGCCAGCGCACCAAATGCCACACCCACCGCCAAACCTTCAGGTATATTGTGCAAGGTGATGGCCAGGATTAGCAGCACGCTGCGTTGCCACGATGTTTTGATTCCCTCGGCCTTGCTCTTGGGCAAACCCAAATGCAGGTGCGGCAAAATTTTATCTACCAACAACAAAAAAGCCCCCCCGCTTAAGAAACCTACAAGGGCGGGCAGCCAGGGTTTATCGCCGTTTTCCTCAGCCATTTGTATGGCGGGGTTTAGCAACGACCAAAAACTTGCCGCTATCATTACCCCGGCAGCAAAACCCAACATGGAGTTGAGTATTTTCCGGTTAATTGATTTGAAAAAAAATACCATAGCGGCGCCCAATGCGGTAACGCCCCAAGTAAATAGTGTGGCCAGCAAGGCAAGCAGCACCGGATTGTACTGCAATATTTCATCTGCGCTCATGTATGTATATACCTTTTTAGGTGTTGGTTCATTTTTCTTTAAAGACCACGTGGTTTAAGTGTCTTTAAACAAGGCGCAAAGGTATATGAAAGTTTAATTTTTAGACAAGACTAAAATTAAATTTAAGGAACTCCAATCGGATCCACGTGAATATTTACATAGCCGCCGTATTTTGATTCAATAGCTGCTTCAAGTTCATCAACCACCTCGTGTACTCTGTCTAAACTCCAATGGCCCGGCAGCCTAATGTGAAAAACCGTTTCCAAGTGGTCGCCGTATTCATGAATCTGCAGGTGGTGCGCCTGTACATCGCGCTTGGCCACTTCGTTGCAAAGCTTTTGTATGGTGAGCAATATTTTTTCGTCGTGTTGCTCGCCCAGCAGCGCACTTATTGAGTCGCGCAACACATCGTACGACACGTAGGCAATAAACAAGGAAATGAGAATGCCCATGAGCCCATCAATAAACCACCAATAGCTGCCCAGAAAAATTCCGACCAAAACAATGATGGATGATAAGGCGTCGCTTCGGTGGTGCCAGCCATCGGCAATCAAGGCGCGCGAACCCGCTTTTTTGCCAAGCCTAATGGATAGCCTAGCCAAAAGCTCTTTTACCAAAACACCGGTTATTGTTACCCAAACGGCAATATTTCCGTATTGTGCCGACTCGTGTTGCCAAAGTTTAGAAATGGATTCTACCAAAAAGTGGAACGAAACGAAGGCGAGCAAAGCGCCAACCAACACGGCAGCTATCACCTCCGCCCTGCCGTGGCCGTATGGGTGGTCATCGTCAGCCGGTTTTTTGCTCACCCTTATAGCCACCAGCACCACAATTGATGAAATACTGTCGGAAAGTGTGTGCCAGGCATCGGCGAGCAGGGTAACGGAACGCGAGATGAGCCCCGCCCACAGTTTGAGCGCGAACAAGGCAAAATTGAGCAAAATAGAACTCCAGGTCAGGGATTCAACTGATTTTTGGTATTGTCGTCTCACATGTGCTTGTTTTTCAAAAAGTCGGGCAAATTGCGCAGTGCCGCCATTTCCTTTTGCACCACTTTCAGCTCGCGCGCCGGCGAACCATAATAGGCCTTGCCGCCGGGCAATGATTTGCTAACACCGCACTGCGCACTCAAAACGGCACCTTTGCCTATACGCACATCTTTGGTAATGCCCACTTGCCCCCAGCAAACCACCTCGTCTTCAATTATTGTTTTGCCTCCAATGCCACACTGTGCTGCAAAAAGGCAGTTTTTCCCAATTACCACACCGTGGCCCACATGCACTTGGTTATCGAGCTTGGTGCCGCGGCCAATAACGGTATCGCCGCTCACACCTTTGTCTATGGTGCAGCCCGAGCCAATTTCCACTTCGTCTTCAATCTGCACCGAACCGCAGGAATGCCATTTGATGTATTCTCCATTTTTCTTGCCGTAGTAAAAAGCCTGTCCGCCAATAATGCTTCCGGAGTGGATGATTACATTTTGGCCAATATGCACATTGTCATACAAAACCACATTGGGGAAAATAATGCTGCCTTTGCCCACGCTCACATGGTTGCCAATAACCACATGGGGATAAATGGTGGCTTCGGGGTGGATGTTGGTTTCCGCCGAAATGGTTTCCGTTTTTGAAAAAGCGTTGTGCACCGGATAGTAGGCTGCCACCAAGCGGTTGTACGCATCAAAAGGATCGTGGTGCAGCAGCAACGATTTCCCCGCAGGTGCTTCCACCTTTTTATTGATGATGACAAAAGTTGCGGCGCTGTTGAGTGCCTTTTTGTAGTATTTTTCTACGTTCACAAAGGTCAGGTCGCCCGCCTCCACCTTGTGTATTTCATTTATTCCGGTTACTGTTGCGTTTTCATCGCCTATTACTTCAGCGCCAATCTGCTGCGCTATGCTTGCTAGTTTTATAGGGTTCTTCAGTTTCATTTTTAGTCTAAATTTCCAAAATAGCTGTTCAACTCATTCTTCCACTCGCCGGTTTCTATGTACGCCTGCACCACGCGTTTTATGGTTTCGGCCTGCGGCAAATTGTTGCGCAAAGGAATGGCATAAAAAAACTCGTTGACCTTGTGCGGCAACATTTTTATGCCCGCCATAGGATTTTGGTGCAGGTGGTATTTAAGTATGGGATAATCGGCCACGGCTGCATCAATTTCGTGGTTTTGTATGGCGGTAAACAATTCATTCACCTGCGAATAAGACACAAAAGCCACGTGGTTTGCTTTCAGGTAGTTTTCAGAAATGGTGCCTTCTATAATTCCCACGCGCACCTTTTGCAAATCGGCAGGGCCGGCTATTTTGCTGTCCATACCACTAATAGTAAGTGCGCTTGCAATAGAGGCTGTGAAATAGGAAATCATGATAAGCGAAGCAAACATCCACACAAGGGCCAGTATTTTTCCGGTAAATGTTCGCGGAGCCTTATCGCCGTAGCCCACGGTGGTCATGGTAACGGCTGACCACCAAAAACCAGACAACAAGCCATGCGGACCTTTTTCAAAATCTTCATTTTTGCGTCGCTCAACCAGCCAAACCAGCAAGCCCACCACAAACAACACCGCACAAAGCAGGCTCACCACTTTCACAAAATTGGCTGACAACATGTTGCGCAGGATATTGAGTCCGTCGGTTTCATCAGCGCGATAGACAATGCCCAAGCCGGAGGGATAGAAACTGTTAGTAAAATCGAATTGGGCTTCGCGCTCGGCACTCACGGTTATGGCGCCCAAACCAAGGTCCACCGAGCCTTTGGCCAGATTTTCCTGCAAATCATTCATATCAAGTTCCACGAAACGGGCTTCAACCAGCAGCTCTTGTTGCACTTTGTTCCACAAATCAACACTGAGCCCCTGCCAGCCTTTTGAAGTTTTGAATGCAAAAGGCGGTGCGTTTTTGATGCCGATGGTAAGTGTGTCAGTTGCCTGCCCCTTTAGCGTAGCCGAAAAACAAAAAAAGAGGGTTAAAACGGGTATATTCAATAAAAATCTCATGGTTGGCCGAAAGTACACAATGGCCGCGCATTTTAAAAATCCAATACATTGCCAAACATTTCACACAACTTTGGTTTTAATAATACATTTGCCACTTAATTTTTTGAATCAGAAAATGTCAACACGCATAATTGCCTTCAGAGACGCGATAAAAGAGGCCATGGACGAAGAAATGGCACGTGACGAGAAAGTTTACCTGATGGGTGAAGAAGTAGCCGAGTACAACGGTGCCTACAAAGCATCAAAAGGTTTGCTTGACAAATACGGCCCAAAACGAGTAATAGACACCCCCATTGCCGAACTTGGATTTGCCGGAGTGGCGGTAGGTTCGGCCATGAATGGCTTGCGGCCCATAGTTGAGTTTATGACCTGGAACTTTGCCCTGCTCGCCATAGATCAGGTGGTTAACTCAGCTGCCAAAATGCTGTCTATGTCGGGCGGACAAGTGGGTTGCCCCATTGTTTTCAGAGGACCGAGCGGTTCGGCAGGACAATTGGCCGCACAGCACTCGCAAACATTTGAAAACTGGTATGCCAATGTTCCCGGCCTGAAAGTTATATCACCATCAAATCCTTATGATGCCAAAGCACTGCTAAAAGCCGCAATCAGAGACGAAAACCCAGTGGTTTTTATGGAATCGGAATTGATGTACGGCGACAAAGGCGAAGTGCCCGAAGGCGAAATACTACTGCCCATAGGCAAAGCACACGTAGCGCGCGAAGGAAGCGATGTGACCATAGTTTCGTTTAACAAAATGATGAAAGTGGCGCTTGCCGCTGCCGAAGAACTGGCCAAAGAAGATATAAGTGCAGAAGTAATTGACCTGCGCACCATACGACCACTTGACTATGAAACCATAGTAAACTCAGTGAAAAAAACCAACCGATTGGTGGTGGTTGACGAGTCGTGGCCCTACGGATCTATAGCTTCAGAAATAACCTACCAAGTACAAAAACACGGATTTGACTACTTGGACGCACCAGTGAAAAGGGTAAATGGTGCCGATGTGCCTATGCCTTATGCCCCCAACCTTATAGATGCCTATTTGCCAAATCCGGCACGAGTGATAGAAGCCGTAAAATCGGCCATGTACATACAATAAGTTGAAAAAGAATATTTTAGAAGTTAATGCCGAGACCTTTCCACAGGTTTCGGCATTTTTATTTACCACCCACAGCTGCACAGGGCATAGCACCACAAAAAATGGCGGTATGCATAGATTGTCAGCAAAGCTATATTTTTGATTTATGGCGAGCCTTCAATCATGGGTTTCAGCAGCCCGCCCCCGCACCCTGCCGCTTGCTGTAGCGGGTTTGTTGCTGGGCAATTTGCTGGCGGCAGCCGATGGGTTGTTCCATCCGCTTATAGCTGTTCTTTCGGTGCTTACCGCTACTTTTTTGCAGGTATTGTCAAATTTTGCCAACGACTACGGCGATTTTAAAAACGGCGCTGACAATGAGCACCGCATAGGGCCCAAACGCAGTGTACAATCGGGCGAAATAAGTGAGCGAGCCATGAAAAACGCCATTATTTTATTTGCATCAATGGCTTTTGTAAGCGGCTTGGGATTGCTCTATTATGCAAGTTTTAAAATTGGCACGGTGCATTTGCTCACCATGTTGGGCTTGGGTTTTCTGTCTATTTTGGCCGCCTACCGCTATACCGCCTCAAAAAACCCTTATGGCTACAAAGGCTATGGCGATATTGCGGTTTTTGTGTTTTTTGGACTGCTTGCCGTTGCGGGCATTTACTTTTTGCAAACCGGCACAATTTCGAGCCAAAGCCTATTTATGGGCGCGGCATTTGGAGCGCTGTCAACCGGAGTGCTCAACCTGAACAACATGCGCGATATTGAAAATGACGCCAATACGGGCAAAATAACCGTTGCCGTGCGGCTTGGATTGCCACGAGCCAAGCGCTACCATTACATTTTGATAAGTTCCGCTGTAATTATTTTCATTTTATTCGCGGCTATAAGGTTTCAAACTGTTTATCAATACTTATTTTTGACTCCCATATTACTACTCATAACCCATTGTGTAAAAGTGAATAAGCGCACAACGTATGCAGATTTCAACCCTTTGCTAAAGGAGCTCTCCTTAAGTAGCGCACTCACGGCTTTATCTACAGGCATTGCAATTATCATATAACTAAATACACTATTTGCTAATTTATCATGGAAAGTCTTACTGCTGAGTTTGTAAAACACACACTTGTTTTTAAAAAACCTGCTACCACTTCTAGAGACACACTCACCGAAAAAAACACCTATTTTTTGGTCATCAGAGATGAAAATGCCCCTGAAATAATGGGTATTGGAGAGTGCTCGTTTATTGAAGGATTGAGCGTGGATAATCCCGACGATTTTGAATCGCAGCTAACCTTGCTGTGCAACAAAATAAATGAAGGAGGCTCTGCCGATGTAGATTTTGACTTTGACGCGTACCCCAGCATTGAATTTGGCTTGGAAATGGCCATAATGGATCTGGAAAACGGCGGCAAAAGATGTTATTTTGAAGACAATGAGTTTTTTAACGGCGAGCGCGATATTGCCATCAATGGCCTGGTGTGGATAGGTACCGCCACTGAGATGTCGGAACAAATTGACGAATTGCTGGCCAACGACTACAAGGTGATTAAGCTGAAAATAGGTTCACTTGATTTTTTGGAAGAACTGGCGCTGGTAAAGTACATCCGCTCTAAATACAATGCCACCGAAGTAGAAATTCGCCTTGACGCCAATGGTGCCTTCAGCCCCGAAGAGGCCCTGGACAAATTGCAAAAGCTGGCGGAATACGGCATACATTCCATAGAACAGCCCATAGCAGCAGGCAATTGGAAAGCCATGGCCGAGTTAGTAAAAAAATCGCCGATTGACATAGCGCTTGACGAAGAACTGATAGGTATAACCGACCCGGAGCAAAAGGAGAAAATGCTCAAAACCATTCGTCCGCAGTATATCATCATCAAGCCATCGCTGCTTGGCGGCTTTGAGTTGAGCGAAGAGTGGATGGAAATAGCCGACGATTTGCACATAAGTTACTGGGTAACATCGGCCCTGGAAAGCAATATAGGATTGAATGCCATTGCACAGTGGGTGAGCGACTTAGACTTGACCCGCCCCCAAGGCTTGGGCACCGGTAAGTTGTATAAAAATAATATAAAGTCGCCGCTGCTATTGGATGGTGGTTTCTTGAAATACGACGCCGACCGCGACTGGAATTTGTCGGTACTTGATTTGTAACCAAAGCCCGGCTCAACATTAACACTTGCTTAATGGAATAGCAACGCGCTGTTTTTCAATCGTATGCACAGATATTTTGAGTTAAAAGTCAATTATTTGGTTTGGCTGGAAGCAGGCCGCCAATAAAAAGACAACGAAAATTTTATTGAATCGCACTCTTTTTCGGGAATTTTCAGTTAATTGGACTCAGGATTCAATTATTACTTTATGAAAACAGCCCAAACCATAGAAAAAGAGGAAATAGAACAACTAAAGTTTCCCGATACCGAGGTGCTTCTTCAGCACAATGAGCGCGTGAACCGCAACAAGAGTCTGGAGAAAGCACTTGCACTCGGTAATCTTGAAAAAGTGAAAGTGAAAATTGCATTTGAAGATGCGGAGGGGTTGAAAGTAGTACACACTACTATTTGGGGCATTACTGAAAAAAATATTCTACTCAAAGGAAACCGGCGTATCCCTATGAACCGGATCCACTCTATTGATTTCGTTTAAAAAAAACTGACCTTTCGCTTGAGATTACTCCCCGGCGAAAGGCAATTTTTGATTCCTTTATTTTAATTGATAGTAGCGAAGCTGTTTTTATAAAGTGGCTTTTTAGATTCTATTGAACCGACCTGGCCTTATTGGTACTATAAAAGCCGGAGTTTTTGTGGGCAACCACAGTTATTCTGTGTTTTCGATATGTTTAAATAATAAGCAGTTGGTTATTACCTTTCTTCCAATCTTCCATCGGCGTGCAGGGCAAAACGACCACGACTTTTGTCGTGCACATTTTCATAATCGGGCCAAGGCCAACCACCCCATTGGGTGCGCCTGAAGTCTTCATAGGCTTCCTGTATTTCGCGTTCTGAATTCATAACGAAGGGTCCGTATTGCACCACCTTTTCGGCAATGGGTTTGCCTTGTAATACTAATAGTTGGGCTTCTTCATCACCGTTCTCAATAAGCACGTCCACTTCCGCATTTAGATCAACACATTTATAATAATCCAATGGCTGTTGAGCTACTTGAATTTTATTACCTTTAAAAAAATACAAGGATCTGTTGGTACCTGCATCAGTAGCTCCCAAGGTAAATTTGGCACCCGGCGACAAGGTTATTTTATAAATACCCACCTTATTATCAGGGTCAGCGGCCCAGGAATCAGGAGTAGGTTTTGGCGCTTTGTGTTCCTTATAGTTTCCGGCCATCACCTTAATTTTTATTTCGTTGCCCTGCGCGTCCTTTTCGGTTACCAGCGGTATTTCTTCGTTCCACAGCATTCTGAAATAGGGGCTTACCAATTTGTTTTTCGCGGGCAAATTGAGCCATATCTGAAACAGTTCCAGCGGATTGTCTTTTTCGGTATGCAGCAGCG
>WGNN01000070.1 GCA_016124515.1 bacterium | reverse complement strand
TTTGCTTCAGTAAACTACAACGGTAATGCAATTGCAGGCTACCAACTCAGCGACACAGGCTTTACCCAAATAGTTGGCTACCCGCTTTCCGATGGGCTGCAAGTGGGCGATGTGGCTTTTACGGCTGCGCACGACCTCTATTTTACCTTTGCAGAAGACAGGAATAAAGTGCTGAATATAAAAGACTTATATCAAAGCAGCTACGACAGTACCACTTACAATTTGCTTTTGGTAAAAATATCTGCCGACAAAAAGGTGACCATAGCCAAGTGGCAAAGCAGTACGCGGCAAACGCTCTTTGGTGACCTTGAAGCGAATGATAGCACAGTGGTGTTTTGCACAGAACTTTCAGGCAAATTATCAAATGGCAATCAACAACTTGACGCTTCCAATTTGACCAAATCCGAACATGCATTCTACGCCTTTGCCACCTACAACACCCAACTTGAACTGCAACATTTAACGCCTTTCCAAATTGAAGGCAAACACATACATCCTGAAGTTATCGAAATTGAAAACAGCCACAGCTTTATCGTAAGCGGTTATGCCATTCAAAACATTGGTCCATGCAATTCGGTGGGAGTTAATAATATAAGAGAAATGTGGTTTGCCTCACAGCTGCAATATATAATAGATACTTCCCGCGGCGATACCACCTTAATTCCCAACGCTTTTACACCAAATGCCGACGGATTAAATGACGAATGGAAAATAATAAGTTCCGAATTTGATTCCTTTACTGTATTGATTTTCAGCAAGAGCGGTTGTATTGTATATGCCCAAAATGCACAACATATTTCGTGGAGCGGCTACCGCAAAGGCGAGCTGTTGCCCACCGATCATTATTTTTATTTGGTAAATGCCTTTGGCAGCAGCGGCAACCGCAAATTCACCGGCTTGGTGCACCTTATCAGGTAACAGCATTCACCACCCATTACCTCTTCATTTACCCATTAGCAACACAGGAGCGTGTAGGTTTGTATCGAAAATGCGATTTTTGACACCGTGAAATCAAGTACCATACGCTGGGTAATTCTGGGAGCTGCCGTATCAGTTATCGGAATTGTTTTTACCCAAATTTATTGGGTCAGGAAGGCCTTTACCCTTGAAGAAGAGCAGTTTGAGCAGGGTGTAAATACCTCGCTCTACAATGTTGCCAAAAAACTTGCCGACTACAACGGTACCATTTTGCCCACCATGAGTCCGGTAAAACAGATTTCGAGCAACTATTTTATTGTGAATGTAAATGACGAAATAGACGCCAACCTGCTGGAGCACTACCTGAAAGACGAGTTTAGCAAACGCAACATACACACCGATTTTGACTATGCCATATATGATTGCTCAACCGACGAAATGGTGTATGGCGACTATATTTCGCTAAAATCGGATGTGACCCCGCCCGACAACCAAAACCTTCAGAAATACGATGAATTTGACTATTACTTTGGGGTGCGTTTTCCCGAAAGGGCTGCTTTCATTACCAACAAAATGGGTATTTGGATTTTTTCTAGCATCATCCTGCTCATTGTCATCATCTTTTTCTCGGCCACCATATTCATTATTTTACGTCAAAAACGATTGTCGGAGGTACAAAAGGATTTTATCAACAACATGACCCACGAGTTTAAAACCCCACTTTCAACCATTGGTATTTCAGCCGATGTGCTGCTGCAACAAAATGCGGTGGCACAACCCGAACGCTTGGTCAAGTATGCACAAATCATAAAATCAGAAGCCAACCGACTCAACAACCAAGTGCTGCGGGTGCTGCAAATGGCCAAACACGATAAGGAACACGAAAAACTCAAGTTCAGGGAAGTTGATTTGGTCATGTTGCTCAACCTTATTAAAAACAACCTTCACGAGAAAGTGGCGGCAAAAGGCGGCAGCATAACCATAGAAGCCCCATTTGAGTTTATGGTGAAGGCCGACGAAGTGCACCTGTCTAATATTCTGAACAACCTGTTGGAGAATGCCATTCAGTACAGCCGCCAAAAACCTGAGATAAAAATTGAATTGAAAGAAGAAAAAAATTGCGTGTCGCTGGCCTTTATCGATAATGGTATAGGCATAGCCAAAGAGCACCAAAAGAAGGTTTTTGACAAGTTTTTCAGGGTTCCTAAGGGCAATGTACACGATGTAAAAGGCTTTGGCTTGGGCCTAAATTATGTGCGCAATATGGTGCAGGCACACGGCTGGAAAATAACTTTGGAAAGCGAATTGAATAAAGGCACCACGTTCACCATACTAATACCAAAACACCATGGAAAAAAAACCGAGAATCCTTTATGTTGAAGACGACCAAACGCTGGCTTTTGTAACCAAAGACAACCTGGAACTGGCGGGCTACGACATTGTACACAAAGAAAACGGCCTGGAAGCTTTTGAATGTTTCAAAGAAGAAAATTTCGACATCTGTATTGTGGATGTGATGATGCCCATAATTGATGGCTTCACCCTGGCGCGAAAAATAAGACGCATGAATGAGGAAGTACCCATTCTGTTCCTCACCGCCAAGTCGCTTGACGAAGACAAAATTGAAGGACTCAAAATTGGCGGCGATGACTACATCATCAAACCCTTTAGCATAGAAGAACTGAAGCTTAAAATTGAGATTTTCCTGAAGCGGGCCAGCATAAAACCCAAAGAAGAACTACCCACCGAATACGATTTGGGCGCCTTTCATTTCAACTACAACAACTTATCAATAACCGGCCACGACGAAAACATAACCATGACACAGCGCGAAGCCGATGTGCTGCTCATGCTCTGCCGCAACAAGGAGCAAGTGCTTAAAAAAAGCGAAATACTGCTGAAAATATGGGGGGATGACGACTATTTCGTGGGCCGTAGTTTGGATGTGTTTATCTCGCGCTTGCGCAAATACCTGCGCAAAGACAGCTCTATTAAAATAGAAAACCTCCATGGCATTGGTTTCCGCTTAACCGACAAGGTTGAAGTTTCGTAACTAATAAACCATCACTAAAGTAAAAAGCCACCATTTTTAGCGCCGCTTTTGTTCTCTTTGCACCGCATTAAAATTTCTGTGCAAGTATGAATAAATTTCAAAAAGTGGCCATTGCCTTTGCTGCACTGATTTTACTGGGTTTTGCCCCGGCCAAAAAATCAGTTGAATTTGTAGAGTACGACCTGGCCAATGGTCTTCATGTAATTCTCCACGAAGACCACACCACCCCCAATGTGGCTGTTACGGTGCTGTACCACGTGGGTTCAAAAAACGAAAAACCCAACCGTACCGGATTTGCCCACTTCTTTGAGCACCTGTTGTTTGAAGGCTCCGACAACATAGCCCGCGGCGAATACGACAACTATGTAGAAAACGCCGGCGGTATGCTCAATGCCAATACCTCGCAAGACCGTACGTTCTACTACGAAGTGCTTCCGTCAAACTACCTTGAAATGGGCTTGTGGCTTGAATCTGAGCGTATGATGCATGCCAAAGTTGACAATATTGGTATTGAAACTCAACGCAAGGTGGTAAAAGAAGAAAAGCGTCAGCGTATAGACAACCGCCCCTACGCCACCTGGATTGGCGAATCGTTTAAAAGGGCTTTTACCAAACACCCGTACCGCTGGCAACCTATCGGCTCTATGGAAGACCTTGATGCCGCAAGCGAAGATGATTATGTAAATTTCTACAAAACCTTTTACGTA
This sequence comes from bacterium, assembly GCA_016124515.1. Classification (GTDB taxonomy): domain Bacteria; phylum Bacteroidota; class Bacteroidia; order CAILMK01; family JACPUW01; genus JACPUW01. The sequence continues at coordinate 6,343 of WGNN01000070.1, read as the reverse complement.
CCCAACAATGCCACCCTTTCTATAGCCGGCGATATTGATATTGCACAGGCCAAACAATGGATAGCGATGTACTTTAACGACATACCCAAAGGTGGAGAAGTGCCGCGCCCCAACATTGTAGAACCCCCAATGAAAGAAGAAATAAGGGATGTGGTGTACGACAACATACAATTGCCCGCCGTGGTAACCGCCTACCGCATGCCGGCACAAGGCACCAAAGACGCTTACGCTCTTGAAATGATTTCTTACCTGCTTAGTCGCGGCGAAAGCTCAAAGTTTAGCAAAAACATTGTAAATGAAAAACAACTTGCCATCACTTCGCTTTCATTTCCTTATGCCTTGGAAGACCCCAGTTTATTTTTCACTTTTTCCATAGCACAGCAAGGCATCACGCCCGAGGTGCTTGAAGCAGCGGTAAACGAAGAAATAAACAAACTGAAAACAGAAACCATAAGCGACCACGAGTTGGACAAACTCAAGAACATAGTTGAAAACTCATTCGTTACCGGTTTTTCATCAATACAAACCCGTGCGGAATACCTGGCCAACTACCATGTGTATTATGGCGATGCCAACCTGATAAATACCGAAATAAACAGGTATATGGAAATTACCAAGGAAGACATAAAAGCCGCAGCCAACAAGTATTTACAAAACAACAACCGGGTAGTTCTTTATTACCTGCCAAAAAGCGAAAAAAATGACTAAATATATCCTTAGCCTGTTTATTACAATTGCTTTGGCGCCCTGGGCAATGGCTCAGGTTGACCGCACCAAAGCACCCAAACCCGGCCCCGAACCACAATTCAACATCGGTACCTTCAACGAGTTTACTTTGGAAAACGGAATGAAGGTAATATTGGTAGAAAACCACAGCATACCACGGGTTACCTACCAATTCAGACTGGACCGACCACCTTTTATGGAAAATGACAAGGCCGGAACCGCCCGACTGAGTGGCGAACTGTTGGCTGCCGGAACTAAAAACCGAACCAAAGAGCAACTCGACGAAGAAATCGACTTTCTCGGTGCCCGACTTTTCACCGGTTCTACGGTAGTTTACACCTCAGGCCTGAGCCGCCACAAAAACAAATTGTTTGAGCTGATGGCCGATGTAACACTGAATCCTGTTTTTCCCGATGCGGAATTGGAAAAAATAAAAAGCCAAACCTTGAGCGCCTTGCAGGCGAATAAAGAAGATCCTTCTTCAATCAGCAGCAACGTTTCGTCAGTAGTGGTTTATGGCAAAAACCATCCTTATGGCGAGGTGGAAACAGAGACGAGTATAGCCGGAATTACCGCCGCCGATTGTCGCGACTACTACAACCGGTTTTTCACCCCGCAAGCCGGCTACCTTGTGGTGGTGGGCGATATTACCCCAACTGAAGCTAAAAAACTGGTAAACCAATATTTCGCCAAATGGGAAGGTCATAAACTCGTGAAAGGTTTGATAGATTTTCCTGCCTTGCCTACCCACAACCAAGTTGATTTTGCACACAAATCAGGCGCGGTACAATCGGTATTGAATATAACCTACCCTATTGAAAACAAACCCGGCAACAACGATGCTATTGCTGCCAACATCATGAACGAAATATTGGGTGGTGCTTCATTTGGTGCACGCCTAATGCAAAACCTGCGCGAAGACAAAGCCTACACCTATGGTTGCCGCTCGGTAATTGATACCGACCCTTATGTGGCCACTTTTAGTGTGCGTGCTTCGGTAAGAAACGAAGTAACCGACAGCGCCATAACCGAAGTATTGAAAGAAATGCAAGGCCTCATTGACGAAAAAGCAACCGAAGACGAATTGGCCAAGGTAAAAGCAAGCATCAAAGGTGCCTTCTCTCGCAACCTTGAAAACCCACAAACTGTCGCTTCGTTTGCGCTCAATATTGCGCTCTACAACTTGCCAAAAGATTACTACAATACCTATTTGCAAAAAGTGGAAGCCGTGACCTTGGCCGATGTACAACGTGTAGCCAAAAAATACCTGAAGCCACACAATGCACATATTGTGGTGGTAGGCGATGGAGTAAATGTGGCTCCGAAACTCGAAAAATTTGGAACCATCACCTACTACGATGCTTTTGGAAAAGTAACCGATGCGCCGGGTTTTGCCTTGCCCGAAGGCACTACTGCACAGAGCATTATAGCCAATGCCATAAAAGCTTATGGCGGCAAGGAAACACTTGAAAAACTGAAAAACTACTCTATAAAAATGGAAGGCAAAAGCCAAATGGGCACCGTACTTATTAAAAAAGTGGCCATTCCAAAAAAGAATCAAGTATATCAAGGAGTGTTTGCCAACGGTGCGGTTATCAACCTGAGTGTAGCCAACGATGATGAATTCAAGAGCCAAACCATGAACGGCCCGCAAGAACTTGACGAAGCACAAAAAGAACAGTTGCGACGCGAAGTGCCCATACACGAAGAATTGATTTTGCTGAATGAACCTGAATCAATGACGCTCTTGGGCGGTGAGTTTTTCAACGGAAAAAAAGTGGCTGTAGTGGAAGTAAAACACGGTGAAAACGTAAGCAAGCGCTACTACGATTTGGAAACAGGTTACCTTGTGGCCGTGTCGTCAGAGCAGCAAGGCAACGAAGTGGTGTGGACCTACGAAGACTACACCAACTACAACGGCGTGATGTTCCCAAAAACCGCCAAAAACAACTTGATGCCATTCAGCTTTGAAACCACTGAAGTGGTAATCAATGGAAAGGTTGACAAGAAGTTATTCAAATTTTAATTCCCATTAAATTAATACATAAAAAGCCTCGCAATGCGGGGCTTTTTTGTTTTGTGATTTAGTCTAAAGTATAATTTAACGTATCGAAAAATTCGGCGTTTTAGTCTATCAAACAATAAGGAAAGCGCGGCAGCTAATACTATGGTAATAAGCATTTATTTGTTTTGTAGCTGAAATCATTCTACATTGAAGCCAAATTCAGGTATGAGAAAATTCTATTTCCTCCTCGCTACGCTATTCCTTTTCTTTACGGCCCGTGCAGCTACCTACTACTATTCTACCGGTAGTGGCAACCCCGCTACTACAAGCAATTGGGTAAGCGATACGGTAAACAATACCGGCAATCCATCAAGTTTCAGTTCCAACAACCGCATATATGTCATTCGCAACGGACATACCATGACCACATCAGGCTCAGGTTGGAGCATATCAGGTGGTTCAGGAGTTAAGCTTTCTATCCTCATGGGCGGTTCTCTTGTTGAGTCAAGTGGCTCACCGCTCGATTTTACCAGCACCCCCACTTTTGAAATTAAAAAAGGCGGCAGCTTTACCAAAGGCGACGCATCAAATACCTGTTTCGATGGCGTAGAATCTTTTGCTACCAACAGTTTGGTTACCATCACAAACTACAGCTCTTCAAGCCTTCCTACCATTGATTTTGGCAGTCTCACCATCAATTCAAGCAGTTTGGGAAGCAACTTGTCATTCAGTGCTTCAAGCAACAGCACCATCACCATCAATGGCAACCTGACCGTAACAGCAACCAACGGTTATACTTTCGGAATTTGCGCCGGAAGTGCCTCCAATGTCACACTCAATATTGCCGGCGATTTCATTATTAATGGTGGCATTTTTGATTTTTATCCCGTTTCAAGCGGTTCGGGTGGCACCATCAATGTGGGTGGTAACCTTACCTTTAGCAGTGGCAATTGGAACAATACAGGCAGCAACAACTTGTCAATATACCTTACCGGCAGCACTTACACCAATGTAACCTATCAATTGGGCCTTTCGGGCGATGACGCCATAGACGATACCGACTGGATAATTGCCACGGGAAAATCGGTGACCATGAACTCAAACTGGCAAGTGGGCGCCGGCGAAACACTTACCGTAAACGGTACCCTCAATTGCGGCACTTATTCAGTAAGCGATGCCGGAACAGGCTGCTCATTTACCCTGAGTTCAACCGGAACACTAGGCATCGGTTCTACTGACGGAATTGATGCATCAGGAGCTAAAGGAAACGTGCAAACCGCCAATGTTTCTTACTCATCAGCAGCCACTTACATATACAACGGTAGCGCAGCACAAGAAACCGGCAGCGGATTGTACAACAGCACTGACCTGACCGGAACTGTGCAAATTTCAAATACATCAGCTACGGTAAGCTTTACCGAAAGCGTGAATGCAGGCGACAATTTTGAGTTGGTAATTGACGATGGAGCGGTTTTGTATTGTCCCAGCGGCTACTACCTCACTAAAAACTCAGGCAGCGGCGATGCTACACTCAGCATCAACGGAACTTTTGAAACCGATGCTTCAGGTGGGTTCAGCAGCACATCAGCCTCCGGTTCGGCTTCAATCAGAGCCTTTACGGTTTGCAGCTTTGGCAGCAACGGCACCGTGAAATACATGGACAATGGCAACCAAACCATCACCAATCAGTTTCCTTACCAAAACCTTACACTCTACGCCACCTACACCACTTCAAGTGCCAACAACAAAACCGCTGCAGGAGCACTCGACATCAATGGTGATTTGTACATAAGCGGAACAGCTGATTTTGACCCGAACAACTACCAAGTAAATTTGGGCGGCGATTGGACTGCCGTTTCAGGTAGCGATTTCAGCAATGGCTCAGGCACGGTGATTTTTGACGGAAGTGCCGCACAAAGTATTACCAACAACGGCTTGCTTACCTTTTACAACCTCAACATTGCGTGCAGCGATGTGGTAACGAGCTCAAATGCCATAACCCTTGACAACGGCGGACAGCTAACCATAACCTCGGGAACGCTGGATATGGGAACCAATAGCTTGCAGGCAACAGCGAGCAACAGAACCCTTGCAATGACCGGTGGCACCCTTATTTTGAAAGAAGTAAATGCGAGCAACCAACCCAATTTTGCCACGGTAAGTTGCAGCGGTGGAACCATAGAACTGGGTGCAAGCGGCGCAATGGAACTCAATGGCGGCGAAACCTACTACAACCTTACCTTTAGCGGAAGCGGCACCAAAACCATCAGTAGTGCTACCGCATCAATAGACGGAACGGTTTACATAACCGAAACCTGTACCTTAAATGTATCGAGCAGCACATTTGGCAAAAGCGCCACCAATTTGACTATGGACGGTGGCTATCTCATAATAGATGGAAGTGGCACCAAACCCGATATGAATGGTACTTATAGCCTGAGCGGCGGAACCATTGAGTTTGCCGGAAGCAATTCCACCTCGCAAAACATCCGTTCACCGCAGACGTATTACAACATTGTGGTGTCGGGCAGCAATGTAAGTGTGAGCTCAGGCGACTACACCCTGGCCAACGGAGGTTCCTTTGTGGTCATTTCAGGTGCAACCTTTACTACATCAAACAAAAAAATTACCACCTCAGGAACGGCAACGGTTACCATCAACGGCACCTTTTCCACCCAAAACTCCGATGGTTTTTCAGGTGGAAGCACTACTTCCATTACGAGTAACATAAGCACCGTAACCCTGGGCAGCAGCTCTACCATTATTTACAGTCGCGACAATTCTGATGCACAAGCCATTACCGATCGCGACGACTATGCCAACCTGACTTTGAGCGGAAGCGGATCAAAAAATTTCACCGGAACTCCTACCATTTCAGGTAATTACAGCATTACGGGTGGTACATCATACTACGGGAGCGGCACCACCTCAATTACATTTTCAAGCAGCTCGGCTCAAAACATTGCAGTTGACGATTATGAGAGCGTAAACATCATATTGTCAGGCGGCGGGGCCAAAACCTTCTCTGCCGGCAACTCAGCCACCTCATCAGCCATTGCCGGCGATATTACCTTCAGCAGTGGCGTCATGGACCTTTCAAACTATGATTTGTACCTTGATGCGGCTTCTGATATTTCAAGCGCCTCATCGTCAAACGGATTCTTCAACATCAGCGGAACAGGCCGCTTGTACCGTACTATTTCCGCCTCATCGAGCTACATTTATCCGGTTGGCGAAAATGGTTCCTCGAGCTACTCTTATCTGCCTGTCACAGTTTCTTGCAGCAGTTGTTCAAACAAGCAAATAGGTGTGGGTGTAGAAAACAGTATTTACGAAGACCCAACCGACAGGGCCAATTCAAAATCGTTTTCAAGTGCAGGCTACAGCGACTATGTTGACAAAACCTGGGACCTGACTTCTGCGGGTTTGAGCGGCGATTTTACGGTGACGCTTCAGTGGAACTATGTGGACCAATCGAGCTCTAACAACCAATATTTAATGGCCACATGGCTCGATGGCACAAGTTCGGCTTGGGACAACGGCACCGTTTCATCAAGCAATACCGTGAGCAGCGGCGTTTATTCACATACAAGAACTCTTTCGGGTTTGTCA
>WGNN01000134.1 GCA_016124515.1 bacterium | reverse complement strand
TTTGCTTGAATGCGGACAATACAACGAAGCCTGGAACGCTATACACATGATGCCCGAACAAAGCGCACAAGCAGGTATTGACGTAAAAGCTAAATTGGCCATGCCCATCCACTGGGGCGCTTTCAAGCTGTCGGTACACGAGTGGACAGAACCTGTGAAACGCTTTAAAAAAGCCTGCGAAAACCTGCAAGTTCCACGCATACACCCATACATTGGCGAGCGTTTTTGCTTGGGCCGCGAATACCCAACTACCGAATGGTGGCAACAAGTAACTATACACAACCATGACTAAAACCCTGAACCGCTGCAACTGGTGCCTGGGCGATGCCTTGTACGAAAAATACCACGACGAAGAATGGGGCGTTCCGGTGCACGACGACCAAAAGCTGTTTGAGTTTTTGATACTGGAAGGTGCGCAGGCGGGCCTCAGCTGGCTCACCATACTAAAACGCCGTGAAGGCTACCGGCAGGCTTTTGCCAACTTTGAGGTAGAAAAAGTTGCCCGTTTTGGCGAAACGGAAATGGCCCAACTGCTGCAAAACCCCGGAATAATACGCAACAAACTAAAAGTGCGGGCGGCGGTGCTCAATGCACAAAAATTTATAGACGTACAAACCGAATTTGGCTCGTTCAACAACTACATCTGGCGTTTTACTGATGGGAAAACTTTGGTAAACCATCCAAAATCAATGGGCGAAGTGCAGCCCACCTCAAAAGAGTCTGACGCCATGAGCAAAGACCTGAAAAAACGCGGTTTCAAATTTGTGGGTTCCACCATTATGTATGCCCACATGCAGGCCACGGGCATGGTAAACGACCACCTTGAAAGCTGCTGGCGCAAAAACTGCCACCTGCTGTAGTGCTATGAAAAACCCGGAAAACAGCGTAAAAATATCGGCGGTAATTATTTGCTACAACGAAGCCCGCAACATAGCCCGCTGCATACATTCGCTGCAAGGAGTGGCCGATGAAATTTTGGTGCTCGACAGCTACAGTACCGACCAAACGCCGGCTATATGCCAAAGCATGCAAGTGCGTTTTGAACAACACACTTTTGATGGGCATATTGAGCAAAAAAACCGCGCCATGCAACTGGCCACTTATCCAATAGTGCTTTCGCTCGATGCCGATGAAGCGCTTTCCGATACCTTGGCAGCTTCCATTTTGGCAGTAAAGCATAATTGGAGGCATGAGGCTTATGCATTCAACCGCAAAACCAATTATGCCGGGCAGTGGATCAAACACTGTGGCTGGTACCCCGATACCAAAATACGTTTGTGGAACCGCAATTTGGGTCGCTGGGGCGGTTACAATCCACACGACAAAGTTGAACTGAAAGACGGCCTGGAACCCATTTGGCTGAATGGCGATTTGTACCATTATTCCTTTTACAGCATAGCCGAGCACAAAGCCAAAGTGCAACGCTACTCAAGCATCAAGGCAAAAGCGGTGTTTGCCCGCGGCAAAAAATCGAACCTGCTGCTCACCTTCGCTGCACCTGTTTTCAAGTTTTTATGGACCTACTTTGTGCGGTTGGGCTTTCTTGATGGCTACCACGGCTTGGTAATATGCTACCTGAGCGCGGTAGAAAGCCGCCTCACCTACCGCAAGATACTGAAATTGCAAGGCGGACAATCAATTTAGGCTGCGCGGTAAAGCCATGAACATCTGTTACACAATATCGCAAGATTTTTCTAAGCCCATTCCTGAGCAGTTCTTGCTTAACAGCCGGTTTTTCCGGTTAGCAATGTTAAGTGTAAGCAAGTACTACTTATATCTTGTCCAGTAGCTGGTCCGCCCCAACAACGAAACCCCCATATACCCGCGAAATTTAAGACGGTTCAGGTTGTCATCATCTTCAAACTCGGCGTAGCAACTGTAGGTATTGCCCGATTTGGGGTCGTATATCTGGCCATCGTCCCATTCGTCATCATCCCACTCAAGGTCTTTGAGTATTTCCAGCCCCATAAGTTTTCTGCTGCGCAAACTTTCATCGGGATTTTTATCGTCAAGGTTGGGTTGTGTGCTGCTGCCATCTTCAAACTCGTTTTCGAGCCACACAATTTTGCCGTAGTACTTGTTGTTGCGTTTGTAAACTTCTATTCTTGAAGTTTTTTCCTGGTTCCACCAAATTCCCAATATGGCATCGCTGCCATAGTTTGCGGTGCTGCTGAAACTACTGCACAACACGGCCACTGCCAGCATTGGCAAAAACATGGTATTCTTTCCCATTCTTATTCGCTTTTAAATTTTAAGTTCGCTTCTGCACCGCAATATAACTTTGTATTTTTTGTGGTAGCTAAAATTATGAAATACAAATTACCCATTCTACTCGCTGCGGGCTTGTTGTTTTACGCTTGCAGCCCCAAGTTATTGCCTTTTAAGGAACACGGCAAATATGGCTATGAGAAAAAAGACGGCACACAAGCCATTGCGCCACAGTTTGATGATGCGGCAGCTTTTCACGAAGGCTTTGCCAAAGTGGCCATATCGGTAAGCAAAACCGACTCTATTTGGCACGAACCCATGTTTGGTGCAGACGGCTATTACTCAGTTGAAAAATACGAGGTGCTGCGCTACACGTTTGTAGATACCAAAGGACAGGTTTTTGACTTGAAGCTGAACGATGCCAAGCAGTTTAGCAACGGTCTGGCCCCCGCCCTGCTCAAAGGCAAGTGGGGCTATATCAATAAAAACGGCGAATGGCAAATACCTCCGCAATACGCCGATGCTTCGCTTTTTGAAAAAGGAAAAGCACAGGTAATAACCGAGAGCAACAGCGGCAAAACCTGGTACTACAAAACCATAGACCGCAACAACAAAGTACTGGTTGACGATACCAAAGGACAACGCAAACCTGATTGGTTCGACTCCATTCCCGACTGGCACACCCTGCTGGCATCGGCCAATATTTACGTGCGACTCACCGACTACCAATCCGCTTTTGAATACTACCAGGCAACCGCAAGGCGCATTGACCAAATAGAGCACGAAGACACACTTGCCTATATGGACCTATGCCAGCAATTGGCCTATTTTGGTGCCATGCGGGTAGATGAAAAAGTATATGATACCTACGACAAGCTGGCCCGCGAGAAAATTGATGAAGTACTGCGCACCGATATTCCGAGGCGGCGCATGATTTTGCTCAACTACATCGACTACCTGATACGTCTTTCGCAACTACGCGAAAACAACCTGCAAAAAGACAAGGAGAAAGAAACCCTGCAACGCGTGTTGGATATGGTGAAACGGGCGGGTGAGGATGTGAGCCTCTATTGGGACATTGAAGAAAGACTCAATGCATTTGATGAGTAAGCCCAATTTGAAAGCCAACTGCTGCTATTGAAATAAGTATATTTCAATAATTTACCTATCCCCCTGTTCAAAAGGTGGCCTCCAGTTTTTTTGGGCCATAAGAGCTTTTACTTCTTGGTAAGATAGCGGATAAAAATTGTGACAATCTACACCAATATCAAACGAAAGCGAGGTAGTGTCATCGGGTAAATCGCCGTGGGTATGGCCGTATAGATGCCATGAACCGAAGTGGCTGGCATTCCACACCCTCATGGCGTAGTGAAAAAGTACGATAAACCGCTGTCCTTTGTGCGCCTCGGCATCGGGCACCGACAATTCGTAGTAGTCCTTTATCCACTCAAAGCGATCGGCACAAGCTTCTGCCGCACTTTCGTGGTTGCCTTTAATAAGACAAATACGCCCATTGAGCCCTTCCAAAATAGGTCGCAGTTTTGATGCCGACATCAAGCCAAAATCGCCCAAAAGATACACCATGTCATCTTTGCCCACTTTCTCGTTCCACCGCCTCTGCATTTCCAAATTCATTTCATCTACATCGGCAAAAGGTCGGTTTGAAAATTTAATGATGTTTTTGTGGCCAAAATGGTGGTCGGAAGTAAACCATATTTTGTTTGAGTCCGCTGGTTATTCTTACATTCCTTTATCGGGTTATCAATGCTTTCGGTTTGGGTTTTGTCGGACTCACTTCAATTTTAATATCAGTATTTCTACCCGGCGGTTGGCTTCGTGCTCTTCTTCGGTTTGTGGGTTTTCATACAACATTTCATCGCCGCCCATGCCGCGGTATTTTATGCGCGAAGGACTTATGCCGTGGCGCACCAGCTCGTTGTAAACCGCTCTCGCGCGGGCAAATGAAAGTTTATAGCCATCTTCAATTACTTCTTTCGACAAGTTTTCGCGGTCGGGTTGGTTCACGTGCCCCCTTATTTCTACATACACCTCGGGGTTAGCATTCAGCAGGTCCACAATTTTTTGAATAGAAGGCTCGCTCTTGGGCATTACCTTAAACTGCGCTTCAAAAAAATAGATATTGTCAAAATTTATGCGCTCGGCCACGGTGGCTTTTTGCATGGGCAACTGCAAATACACATTTGATGCACCCACCGTTTTCATATCAGCACTTATAGAATCGCTACTGCTAAGGTAGCCTTCGGCAAAAGCAAAAAAGTAGTATTTGCTGCGGTAAGTGGTTATAAACTCAAAGTTGCCTTTGGCATCGGTAAGCAGTTCTTCGTTCATCATAGGCTTGTTGGGCACGTTTAGCAACACCTTTCCGCTAAGCGGCGCTTTGCTTTGCGCATCGTACAAGCGGCCTGCCACACGCAGTATTTGCCTGAACTCAACCCGCCTGCTAAACTTATCGCTGTAGCGGCCCATGTGTTTAAAAGGTTTGGTTTCGCCATAGCCCACCACATACAGGCACCTTTCATCTACGCCATTGCTTACCAGGTATTTTTTCACTTCATTGGCGCGTTGCAACGAGAGCTGTTGGTTAAACTCGTTGCTGCCCAGTGTGTCGGTATGGCCCGATACTTCAAACAAAATTCCCGGCTTTTCTTTAATTACCTCTGCCAGGGTGCTCAGTATCTTTTTGTCGCGTTCGTCAAGATTAAAGTCAGAGGTGTCGAAAAAAACCTTGTAGATGAGTGGACCGTCGCCGCCGCGGTTGTATTGGGCCTTTGCCAAAAGCGGCAAGCACATTACCACATAAACTAAACACCTTATTTTCACCAACATGCGGCCCAATTTAAGTATTATGAAGTTTGCATTTTTACTTACGCTTCAATTTGTGTTGGTAAGCATTTCGTATAAACGGTGAGGCAAAGATGAAATCTTGCAGCTCAGGAATGTCTGATTCCACTATTTCGGTGGGTGAACCTTCCCACAATTTCTGCCCTTGGTAAAGGTACATGATATGGTCGCCCACTTCAAAAATGGAATTCATATCATGCGTATTGATAATAGTGGTTATGTTGTATTCTTCGGTAATTTCTTTAATAAGGTGGTCTATCACCAGCGAGGTCACGGGGTCCAAGCCCGAGTTGGGCTCATCGCAATACAAGTATTTAATATCAAGCGCTATGGCACGGGCTATACCCACGCGCTTTTGCATGCCACCACTTATTTCGGCGGGGTATTTGGGGCCGGCATGGTCAAGTTCCACACGGTGCAAACAAAAAGCTACCCGCTCCCTTATTTCGGCTTCGCTTTGCTTGGTAAACATGCGCAGGGGAAAAGCCACGTTTTCGGCCACGGTCATGGAGTCGAATAGGGCCGCACTTTGAAACAGCATGCCTATCTCCTGACGGATTTTCTTTTTCTCTTTTATATGCAGCCCAAGCACCGTGCGTCCTGAGTACCTGATGTCGCCATGGTCGGGCTCTATAAGGCCCACCATGCATTTTATAGTCACGGTTTTGCCGCTTCCGCTGGCGCCAATAATCATGTTTATTTTGCCCGGTTCAAAAACCGCATCAATTCCTTTCAGCACCTCGCGGCCTTCAAAAGACTTTCGCAACCCTGTAACTTCTATCATATCTATAAGAACAATTGAGCAATGATGTAATCGGAAAAAAGGATGAGCACGCAGCTCCAAACCACGGCTTTGGTACTGGAGCGCCCCACACCTGTGGCGCCGCCTGATGAGTAATAGCCCTGATAGCACGAGATGCTCGAAATCATGAAGGCAAAAGTGTAGGCCTTGGTAAGCGAAAGCACAAAAACCTTCACTTTAAAAATATCGAGTGCTCCTTCTACAAATTCATTGTAAGGCACTATACCTGTGTTGTTGCCAATAAAAGCGCCGCTCATAATCATGAGAAACGTGGCAATAACCACCAACATGGGAATAACAATAATGGAACCCAGAATTTTGGGAAATACCAAAAAAGCGGCTGAGTTTACACCCATTACATCAAGCGCATCAATCTGCTCCTTTACCCGCATGGTGCCTAGCTCCGAAGCCAGGCTTGAACCCACCCTGCCTGCAAGCACCAAACCGGTGATGGTGGGCGCCAACTCAAGCATGGATGTTTCTGTTACAATTTCGCCAATAACACTGGGCGGAATCCAAGCCACAATGAGCTGATAGGCGGTTTGTAGCGTAGTAACCATGCCCAGAAAAACGGAAATGAGAATGACAATGCCCAAGGAGCCTATGCCAATTTTATTCATCTCCTTAAACAACTCTTTGAGATACATAGAGGTGTTTTCCGGTCGCCTAATGCTGTCGCGAAGCAGTATTAAGTATTTGCCAAAATGATTGAAAACTAACAATGAAATTGATATTTGCGGATAATGGCACAAAATAAAAGCATAAGTATGAAAACCATAGTAGTAACCGGAGCCACCAAAGGAATTGGCAAGGCTATTTGCGAAAGATTTGCCGCCGAAGGCTATGCAGTGGCTTTTTGCGCACGAAATAAAAACGAGGTGGAGGCATTGGGTGCACACCTGCAAAAACTGGGAGCCCCCACTGTATTGCCCTACTCTTGCAATGTGGCGCAAAAAACAGAACTCATGCAGTTTGCCGCCAAATGCCAAGTTGATTTTGAAAGCATAGATATATTGGTCAACAATGCAGGGGTGTTTATTCCCGGCAAATTGAGCGAAGAAGAAGATGGTATTTTGGAGCAGATGATTGACACCAATTTGTACAGTGCCTACCACCTTACCCGCGCTTTGTTGCCCAAGCTTGAAAAAAGCAAGCGTCCCCATATTTTCAATATTTGTTCTACCGCCAGCATCATGGCCTATCCCAATGGTGGCTCATACAGCATAAGCAAATTTGCCCTGCTGGGAATGACCAAGGTGTTGCGTGCCGAATACAAAAACTCGCACTTGAAAGTAACGGCTGTAATGCCCGGCGCCACCTACACCGCCTCGTGGCAAGGCACCGATTTGCCCGAAAGCAGGTTTATGCAAGCAGCAGAAATTGCAGAAATGGTGCACAGCACCTACCATTTGCCGGGCAATGCCGTGGTAGAGGAAATTGTGATGCGCCCACAACTCGGCGATATATAACCCGAGTCTTAACAAGACTAAATTTTTAGAATTACTTAGATAACATAGCGACAATGGTCAACTTTTTATAAGTAAAATAGCTTTAACATTGCAGAATTGAAATTAATGATTAATATGAGAAGAGTATTTTACACTATGTTTCTGGCGCTGGTTGGCTTTGGCGTATCAGCCCAGGTAAGCCTAACCCCGGAGCAGGTTAAAAGCCTTGAAACAACTTCATTGGCGAAAGGCGTAATTGAAAAAGGAAATGGTCCTAGTATGGGCGCCGCAACTGCTGATGACAGCGTTCATTTGCACGATTGGGCAGTTTGGGTTGACGATTGGGGTTCATTGGAAAACTTCAATACCCAAGATGGTTTGCTTTCTTACACCAACTTTCCAGGTGCACCACAAGGCGTTTATTGGGACGACAATACCAGCGGACCTACCGATGCAAGTGCTGTATTCTGGAATTCTCAAGGTATGGTGTTCGATCCTTATGATGCTTCTTGGTTCAACCCCGATATCTACAGTGTGAGAGATTGGCACTCATACACCATCGACTCTATTTATATCTGGATGGCTTACTTGAGAAGAACCTCAGATGACATTAATGATAAAATCATAGTACAAACCTACAAGGGTACGCAAATCAACATGAGCTCAAGCGGCAAAGGTGGCAAACAAGGTACCGTTGCTTACAGCCACGCCACCAGGCTTGGTATGAACTTTACCGACTCAGTGCACGTAACACTTCAGGCAGCCGATAGCAGCAGCCGAAACAGAGAAACCGGTACATTTGGTTTGAAAGGAATTGTTATCGACATTCCGGACATTACCATGAATGCAGGCGAAAAATTTGCCGTAACAGTAAACTTTGTTCCCGGATATGAATATACCGAAAGCGACACCTTGTTTATGGACCCACGTTTGGAGCGCAAAATAGGACCGTTGAAAACCCCTATGAACTGTTTGTTCATTGCCGGTTACCGTCAGTCTCCATCTGTAGATCCAAACCTTACAGATATCTCTCCGCTGAAAAGCTACAACAACGGTATGTTTCTTTACAACTCTATAGAGCCAAAAGCGACTTCATACACAGGAAACTACTATACTTACACGCAACCTGACAACACACAAATTCCGGTAATGTTTTACCCAAGAATCGGATTTAAAGTAAATGCCGATTATTCTGTAGGTATAGACAACAATGATTTGGTGAATGGTAATGGTCTTGGCAATGTGTATCCAAACCCTGCCAATATCAACGACCAACTGAGCCTTAACTTCAAACTGAACAGCACCGAGAGAGTAAACATAACTGTTTATGACCTTACCGGTAAGAAAATCCAGACCCTTACCAATGCGCAATACACCCAAGGCGACCACAAAATAACTTTTGACGCATCTAACCTGCAAGCCGGTATGTACATCTACACCATGACCGCAGGTGACTTTAGCGCAACCAAAAAATTCAATATCGTTAAATAATATTTCTCAGTTTTAATTGAGAAGAAAGCCGCATCAACTCACGATGCGGCTTTTTTTTGTCTCTTATGAATATCTTAATCAGCATCCTGTTTTCAATACTTTGGCTTGGTTTGCCCGTATGGCTTATCCTCTATTACACCAAAAAAACCAAGGGATACTATTTCTACAGCCGCAAAATGTATGAAGCTTTTTTAGAGTGCTACGAAGAAGCCGAGACTTTTGAAATACGCGATGTTTGGGTAAAATATAAAAGCAAGATGCGTTTCAGAGAATTCCGGGCTACCTTGACTTTCAACAAAACAGGCATTCTCATACATTCCTATTACTTCCGCGGGGTGCTCCTGCTTTATTTAAACAAAGAGGCAATCGGTAGTTTGCAGCCACCTATTGAAGGCCTGCTCCACCAAATAGTACTCACAGGCAACACAGTACAACTTTATGGCGAAATTCATGGTAAAATCCTAAATCCCTACATTAGCTTTACGGTTGCCGATTTGAGCAAATACCAAACAGAATTGATACAGGATTTCATAAACAACCACTTCACAGAATATGCCCGTTCGCGATTTACTAAAAGCTGAATTAGACCGCATGGGGGCGGTATTAAAAACCCTCTTAAGCCAGCTCATTGGCGGCAACGATGGGGCCGATTTGGAACAAACACAACAGGAAGTTGCATACACCCTGAAACAGCAATTGGATGTGGAATTGGACCAAATACTCAACTTGCAAAATGAAGCATTATGGAGCTATTTGGCGGCACATAAAATAGAGGCACAAATGATGGAGCAATTGGCAGAAATACTCATGGAGCTCAGCAAAAAAACAGGTTGCCAACAGCCAATGCAGTACCTCACCAAATCAAAAGACCTCCTCACCCACGCCGAACAAATTTCAAAGAGCACCTCCTTCCACCGCATCAACCTCCTGGACCAACTAAACCGCCAAACAACGGGCGACAGCCCAAATAACGCCGAAGGCAAAATAACGCGAAGCCAAACAACCGGCGAAGCCCAAATAACGCCGAAGGCAAAATAACGGCGCAGCCAAACAACCGGACGCCAGCCCAAACAACGCCAAAGGCAAAATAACGCGAAGCCAAACAACCGGGCGAAGCCCAAACAACGCCAAAGGCAAAATAACGGCGAAGCCAAACAACCAGGCGAAGCCCAATAACGCCAAAGGCAAAATAACGCGAAGCAAATCAACCGGGCGAAGCCCAAATAACGCCGAAGGCAAAATAACGCGAAGCAAATCAACCGGCGAAGCCCAAATAACGCCAAAGGCAAATAACTTTTATGACATAGGTCATTTTAGAATGATTCTAAATAAGACTATTTTCGCGTCACATTCACTGTATCGATACACATGACGAGAATTGCATCATTGCTGGTTTTGATTTTTGTTGCCTGGGCGCTACCAACGGCTGCCAAATCAGAAGCCGACCCACACATGATTGTACACCTGCTTGACTACATTGCCACTGACTACAACAAATCGGTGGAAAACGGCCAAGTAGTAAATGCCTACGAATACAGTGAAATGCAGGATTTTGTGAGCTCAGTAAAGCAATTGATTACCCAACTGCCCGCCAGCCACGATCAACAAAAAATAGCCACCGTAGCCCAATTTGCCGATAGCCTCGGCTCCTTGGTTGCCGCCAAGGCAAGCCCGCAATTGGTAGCACAGCAGGCCCAAAACACCAAAATAGAACTCATAGAAGCCACCGGCCTTGTGCTGTCTCCTGGCAAATGGCCCAATCTTGACAATGGCGCCATGTTGTACCAACAAAACTGCCTCAGTTGCCACGGCCCGCAAGGTGCCGGCGATGGCCCCTCAGCACTCGGTTTATCGCCCGCCCCTACCAATTTTACCGACCTGGAAAATATGCAGGAAAAATCGCCACTACAAGCCTTTCATACCATTCGTTTTGGCGTAGATGGCACTTCTATGCAGCCTTTTCACCAATTGCGCGATGACGAAATCTGGGATTTGGCTTTTTACATAAGCACCCTGCGCAACCCCACCGAGGGCCTGCATACCGACAAGCAGCTTACGCTTGAAGATTTGGCTACCTTGTCTGACACGGAACTCATGGCAAAATACCAACTTACCGCCAACGAAGTAGCCGCCGCCCGCAGGGTAAAACCACAAGTAAGCAGCGAAAAACCACTGGACAGAGCCCAAGATGAATTGCAAAAAGTGGTGCAATTTGCCCAAAACAAGCAATACAAAGAAGCCAAGCACGCGGCACTCAACAGCTACCTCGAAGGCATTGAACCCGTAGAAGTTACCATCAAGTCGCAAGACCCCAAGCTGGTGCAGGAGATAGAAATACAAATGGGCATTTTGCGCAAGCAGATAGACAACATGGCCGCACCCGCCGATATTGATGCCCAAGTGCTGGTGTTGCAAAACCTGATAGAAGAAGGAAAACAGCTTTTGGCATCAAGCGAATCTTCGTTCTGGATGACCTTTAGCTTGTCAGCTTCCATTATTCTGCGCGAAGGGTTGGAAGCCTTCCTCATCATCATCATCATTATATCGGTACTGCAAAAAGCACAGGCAAAAAAAGCCATTGCGTATGTACACAGCGGCTGGCTATCGGCAGTTGGTCTGGGTTTGGTAGGCTGGTTTTTTGCCGATTGGCTGCTCAATATGGGTGGGTTACAACGCGAATTACTCGAGGGCCTTGTGGCCATATTTGCCGTAGTGGTGCTGTTTTTCATTGGCTTTTGGATGCACAGCAAAAGCGAGGCAAAAAAGTGGAACGACTACGTGAAGAACAAAATACAAAAGCTGCTTACCAAGCAAAGCATGTTTGGCCTGGCCGCGCTGGCATTTATCGTAGTATTTCGCGAAGCCTTTGAATCGGTGCTGTTTCTATCGGCCATTGGTCTTGAAGACAACAACCAATTTCAGGGAGCCATAGGTTTGGGCGTCTTGGCCGCCTTTGTAGTAGTAGCTATTTTGGGTGTGCTCATGATGCGCTTCAGCAAGCGCTTACCGGTATCGCAGTTGTTCAAATTTTCCGCCCTCATTATAGCGGTGCTATCTATAGTGCTCATGGGCAAGGGCGTGCATGCCGTGCAAGAGTCGGGCTACCTGAGCATTACCGCTTCGCCCCTTATGTTGCGGGTAGGCATGCTGGGTATTTACCCCACGCTCGAAACCATTATTGCCCAGGTGCTCATGTTGGTCATTACCGTATTTGCATGGAAATACCAACAAAAACTCGCTGCCCGCGCTTAGTTTCCGCCTTTTCCAAAAAATTCAACAGTACTTTGCCCCATGATACAGATGCCCTACGCCGTTTTATCAGAAGCCCGCTACAAACCCGTGTGGGATTTGCAGGAAAAGATAATGGCCTACAACCTGGAGCAAAAAAAGCTGGCCAAAAACAGCAGCGAACCCGCCCAAACCATCAGCACATTTTTGCTTTGCGAACACCTGCCGGTTTATACCCTGGGCAAATCGGGACACTTGAGCAACCTGAAACTGAACGAAAGCCAACTGCAGGAAAAAGACATAGACTACTGGCACATTAACCGAGGCGGCGACATAACCTACCACGGCCCCGGCCAAATAACGGGCTACCCCATTTTTGATTTGGAAAAACTAAAGCCCAGTGCATCATGGTTTATCGATACCCTTGAAGAAGCCATTATTGACACGCTCCTGCACTTCAACATTGTTTCACAAATAATAGAAGGCCTGCCCGGTGTGTGGATTAAAGGCAAAACCGAAGCAGAAGACCGTAAGATTTGCGCCATTGGGGTAAAAATGAGCCGCTGGATTTCCATTCACGGATTTGCGCTTAATGTCTCAACCGACCTCAGCTATTTCAACCACATCATTCCCTGCGGTATAGAAGACAAAGGAGTTACCTCAATTAGCCAAGAACTGGGCCGCGAGGTGAGCATAGCCGAAGTGAACCCCATTCTACTCGCAGCATTTGAAAAACGTTTTGGTATCCAATTCAATAAGACTACATTAGATGCCCTGAACCAAATGTTTTAAAACTAGCGGTGGAAAATGTAAACCTGAACCAAGTATTGTTTTTAGACATAGAAACGGTGCCCCAACGAACCGATTTCAACGCTCTTGATGCTGACTGGCAATACCTGTGGAACAAAAAGGCACAAATACTGGGCAAATACCACGCACACAACAGCGAAGAGGAACTCTACCAAAGGGCGGGCATATATGCCGAATTCGGAAAAATCATTTGCATATCGGTAGGTTTTTGCTACTACCACAATGGCGAGACCAAGCTGCGTATCAAATCGTTTTGCCACGACGACGAAACCGAGCTGCTGAAAGCTTTTGCGCAAATGCTCAACGATAATTTCTACAAGCGTTACCACTTTTTGTGCGCCCACAACGGGCAGGAGTTTGACTTTCCCTACATCTGCCGCCGCAGTTTAATAGCGGGATTGGGCTTGCCAAAGGGACTGCACATAATGGGCAACAAACCCTGGGAAAACAACCACCTGCTCGACACCATGAAAATGTGGGCTTTTGGCGACTACAAGAGCTTTACTTCGCTCGAAGTAATGGCCAAAGCCTTTGGCATACCATCGCCCAAAGACGATATTTCGGGCGCCGATGTTTATCGCGTCTATTACGAAGAAAACAACCTGCCACGCATTGTTGCCTACTGCGAAAAGGATGTGAGTACCCTGGCCAATTTGTTTTGCCGCCTTATTGGCAAACCTTTAATAGCCGCCGAAAACGTAGAAATAAGTTCAGAAGAATGAAAAAGCTGGTAGTACTTAGCGGAGCAGGCATAAGCGCCGAAAGCGGTATAAGCACTTTCAGAGATGCCGGAGGCCTGTGGGAAGGCCACGAGGTGACCAAAGTAGCCTCGCCCGAAGGTTGGAACGAAAACCCCGCGCTTGTGTTGGATTTTTACAACCAAAGGAGGCGGCAAATAAGGCAGGCCAAACCCAACAAGGCACACCAATTTTTGGCAACACTAGAACACAACTTTCACGTAGAAATAGTGACACAAAATGTGGACGACCTTCATGAGCGGGGCGGTTCTACCCGTGTAACCCACCTGCACGGCGAAATACTCAAAGCACAAAGTACCATTGATCCGCAGCTGGTTTACCCGCTGGACAACAAAGACATAGAACTTGGCGACTGCTGCGAACTGGGCGGACAATTGCGACCTTTCATCGTGTGGTTTGGCGAGCAGGTACCCATGTTGCAACAGGCTGCCCTTCAGGTTTCCACCGCCGATGCGTTGCTAATTATTGGCACATCGCTGCAAGTGTATCCTGCGGCAGGTTTGGTACAGTATTGCCGGCCCGCTTGCCAAATAGCGGTGGTTGACCCCAAGGTGCAGGAAATGTGGCTGCCCGAAAACTATTTTTGCATAGCCAAAACCGCGGTAAACGCCCTGCCTGAGCTGGAAGATTGGCTTAAAACCGCACTTTGAACAAGGCTGTCGCTCTTTAAAAAAATGAAGCAGCAATTGCCATTTTCAAAATGAATTAAAACCCTATTTTCGTGCCTTGATTTTTTTACCGCTAAAACGGCGAATAAATGACAAAATCGACTTTTTCAAAAGAGACTTACCTTAAATGGTTTGAAGAAATGATGATGATGCGTCGCTTTGAGGAGCGCGCAGGTCTGTTGTATGGAACCAAAATCAGGGGCTTTTGCCATCTGTATATAGGTCAGGAAGCTGTTGTGGCCGGTATGATGTCGGCAATAACTCCTGACGATAAAGTAATAACCGCTTACCGCGACCACGGCCACGCCCTTGGTATGGGTATTTCGCCGGGTGCTGTAATGGCCGAACTTTTTGGCAAGGTTACAGGCAGCACCAAAGGAAAAGGTGGCTCTATGCACATGTTTGCCGCCGATAAAAACTTCTTTGGCGGACACGGTATTGTGGGTGCCCAAATTCCACTCGGAGCGGGTATCGCTTTCTCAGAAAAATACAATGGCACCAACAATGTATGCCTCTGTTTTATGGGCGATGGTGCGGTGCGACAAGGTGCCTTGCACGAAACCTTCAACATAGCCATGACATGGAAGCTGCCGGTGGTTTTCATCATTGAAAACAACATGTACGCCATGGGTACTTCGGTAAAACGCACAAGCAACGTGACCGAACTACACAAATTGGGCGAAGCCTACGACATGCCAAACTTTGCCGTAGAAGGCATGAAGGTAGAAGAAGTGCACAATGCCATAGCCGATGCCTGTGAGCGCGCGCGCACCGAAAGCACGCCTACCCTGCTCGAAATAAAAACCTACCGCTACAAAGGCCACTCTATGAGCGACCCTGCCAAATACCGCAGCCGCGAAGAAGTGGAGCACTACCGCGACATTGACCCGATAGAGCAAGTGCGCAAGACAATTTTGAGCAAAAAATACGCAAGCGAAGACCAGCTGAAGGAAATAGAACAACACATACTTGACGAGGTGGAAAACGCTGTGCAATTTGCCGAAGATTCGCCTTTCCCCTCCGATTCTGAATTGTTTACCGATGTGTATGTAGAATCTGATTACCCTTACCTCAAAGATTAATAACCGCCTTTTCAATATTTAATTTATGGCCAAGAAGACCGTAGAAAACGAAGAAATAATAGTTGGGCAAAACCCAATTGAAAAATACCAAAAGCCACTTACCTACATTGGTACCGCGCTTATTGTCATTACCCTGGGTTACGTGGGTTTTACCCGTTTTTATCTGGAACCCAAGCAAACCGAAGCCGCAGCTGAAATGTTTATGGCCGAAAAATGGTTTGGCAAAGACTCATTTGCATTGGCCCTGCGTGGTGCTACTTTTTTGGGTTTTGAAGATATAGCCGATCAATACGGGCTGACCGATGCGGGCAATATGGCCAACTACTACGCCGGTATATGCCACTTGAAAATAGGCGCCAACAGTAAAGACAGCGTGAAAGCACAAGAGCATTTTGAAGATGCTGTAAGCTACCTCAAAAAATTCAGTACCGACAGCAAAATACTGGGCCCCATGGGCTTGGGCGCTACCGGTGATGCCCTCTGCGAATTGGGCGAATACGACGAAGCTGCGAGCTACTATGCCAAGGCTGCTGCCGCCAACAACAACGAATACACCGCACCCATGTACCTGAAAAAAGCAGGTTTGGTATATGAAAAACTGGGTAAGAACGACAAGGCACTGGCGAGCTACCAGAAAATAAAAGACCAATACGGCAAAACCACCATAGGACTGAGTATTGACAAATACATAAGCCGCGCCGCAAACCGATAGCAATGAAAGAAGGCCCAAACCCCGAACGAAGGGAGTTTCACCACCATACCCGACAAGGTAAATACGGTATAGTAGTGGCCGAATGGAACAAGGAAATAACCCATGCCCTGCGCGATGGCGCTGTTGATGC
>WGNN01000004.1 GCA_016124515.1 bacterium | reverse complement strand
TTCTATAATAGTATCATACTCCACAGCGCTACGTACACCTGTTTTCATAGCACCTGAAGAATGAGCAGAGAGTTGAGCTTTAAATTTTAGGTTCACATAAACCCTGAGCATTTGGATATTGGTAAAACAATTGCCTGCAACCGACCTATTTTGATAATAGAAAGCCGTATCGGATTGTATTCCATTTAAGTAAAGACTATCGTTTTCCGTGATTTTGTTCAATCCTTTATTATCGCTGTACCAATAGGTAGTATCGCCACGGTTGGTGGTATTTATTAAAGTAACAGAACCAACACCACACCTACCTGTATCGCGAAGATGGGTGCTATGCGGCGAGCGTAAAAGGTTGCTAAATGCTTTGGATGTATCATTGAAGTTGTTTTCATCTTTTGGCAACGAAGTGTATATAATGGTTGTAATTGCGCCACCTGCATATAGGTTTATGTCATTAAATTGTACGGTATCATATTCGCCAAAAGCCAAGGCTTTTGTATAAATAAGGGTTGTGTCAAATGAGATATCGCCACGAATAGCTAAAGTAATATCTGTATTGAAGAGCGTATCACGTCCGTTGTTGGTAATAAGCGCCTTAATGGTTGAAAAAGAATCGCTGCATGAACTTGTGGCGGGATAATCAATTAAGCTGATTTTGGCATCCAAATTATAAAAATCCCGTATTTCAATATCATCAATTGCCATATCGCCTGCATAGGAATTGCCTGTAATAGCGCGCAGTCTAATGTTTGCTACTGTTTTGTAGCTTAATAAATTAACCAGCATTACGCGCCAAGGGTCTGAGGAAGAGGTTTGCTGCTCACCGATTAGTGAATCAATGGTTATCCAGGAGCCCGCGGTATCAATTTCAACATATAACTTACCGGTGGAAGCACCAAACATGTGGTACCAAAATCGCAAATAGGGATTGCTTATTTGAGACAAATCCATACAACTGGCTTGCAGAATAGCGGTTTGGTTTTGGCACCCACTGGCCTCGGTAAAAATATATTTACCCGTACTATTACCCTGTGTATGATCGGTTAACGGCCCTGTGCCTGTACTCGGTGTAGCACCTTGGTTCACGCTCCAATCAATATCATCTTCGGTCATATTGTGCCAAAAACCACTTATGTCACACGCGCCGTCGCCAACACATGATGTGCTGCTATTGCCACAGGTTTTGCTGCCGGTAAAATCCTCCACAATAGGAAAGATTGTTTTTACGCTATCTACAAAAACCACTTGAGTGGCTTCGTCATTGGCAAACACGCTATCCAATGCCAAATCGGTCCAAACTTTTAATATTTGATTGCCGTATGCCGTTGGAATTGCATATTTTGAGAATGAGATGGTTACAATGGTGTCTTGCTGAAGTGGTTTTATAAAATTAAATGTTTGGCTTATGGTACTCCCTGAACCCAATTTATATTTTGCCGTAATGCTATCAACCGGTGTTGAATCTACCACCTTTACCCGGGCGGAAATAGTGAAGGCGCCTTTGCCACAGCTTACATGGGTGGGGCTTAGAATTTCATAGAGTGCTACGTCGGGCAAAGTATCAATTTTTATTCGAAATTGTTCGGTGGTTTCCAGGTTTGGAGTTCCGTTGGTGTTTACCCCATTTGATGGGCTATTTCCATGATTATTAATAAGCAAAATCCCGTTTGCGCTTATGGCGTAGGTACCACCATTCCAGCCGTCGCCCCATAAATCATAGGTTTCAAAAGTATAGGTGGCATTATTGTTTACGCAAAGTGTATCATAATAAGTTTTATTATTAAAGTAGCTTTTGGATTTAACGGAATCTACCGTAGTTCCTTTATCATTTTTGAGCTTCCAATACACTTCATTGCCAAAGCTCTTTGTGTTGATGGTAATGATTATTTGCGTTTGGCCAACACTGCACTGTGCCAGCAAGTTGTGGTGGCAAAATGTACTTACAAAAAGCAACACTAAGGCAACTACTGTTTTTTTCGTTTTCATAATTGCTTTTTTTATTGTTTAACCACTTTTACTGCACCAAATTGATTGTTGCCTTCCAGATTTATGAAGTACACGCCATCTGATATACCAATGGCATCAAAATCAATAACGATTTCGTTGGGCCCCGCAAACGACCTTATTTTTTGCCTGTACAGTTCGGTGCCAATGCTACTTCTGATTACAAGTTCGTAATTGGTGCTTCTCAAGTCGGTAAACTGCACTTTGGCTTGATGTGCAAATGGATTTGGCACCACTTGCATATCAATTTGGGTAAAGCGGTACAGCTTGACAGCCGTAGATACATTTTCTGAAAAAATGAATGGTTCTGAAAGATTGCCTATGAGTTTGTCGGCTTCAAAGTTTACGTGGTCGTAGGCGTCGTAGAGCATTTCAAGGTCGTAGTCATACAGCTTGAAGCTTACTTTTTCTGCTTCATTTTTATCGGAGAAAACCATAACAACGGTACGGTATTTACCCAGTTTTGGCAGATAGGATACTTTGCCTACGCCCCTCAATTCACCATCGATAAATGCACCCACCAAATCGTTTGTATCTATAGAAGTTACGTTGCTAAACATCAACCTACCCGTTATTAACATAGAATACTCATAAGCCGCCGGATTTACTTGCCATTCTTCGGGTTGAGGTGCCTTTTTGTAACTATATTTAGCAGAAGTGCCCAATTTGATTTTATAACTTTTAAATGGCTGAAGGGCAGACAATGAACCTTCCCATACATCGTCAGAACCATTGTACACTGAAAACTTGTCGTCCCCCACAAGTAAATCGCCATCACTTAAATCCGTAATACTTACATCGCCAATTGGTAAGGATTCAGTTGATGTAATTCCGATATTGTTCCAGCCTTTTTTCAAATTAATGGTTCCCGCACCGGCACGTTGGCCATAGAGATATAAAGTATCTGGGCCACCGGGCAGCGTTAAAATATAGCCTTGTCCGGGCGAAATGCTGGTTAGGTTACCCGTCCAAACGTATTTATTGTTTACAAATGAACCTTCTTTTGACATGCTTTCGTCATGGTTTTTAATGGTAATTCCATTGTACTTGGTTAGGGTTTTAAGTATTTTATTCACCCCGTTGTCGGTCAAATTATGAGAGAACCAATTGTTGCCGGCCTTGAGTGGTACTATTTCATAGAGGTCTGTTGCTTTGGCAATTTCCAATATAGCCGGGTCAGCAGCTGAATGAATAATGGCATCGGATCTAAAAGTTATTCCATCAACTCGGTTTCCTGTATAGGTACCATTGAAAAGTGCGGCTTCATCTGCTACCCAAATTCTGAAACTTAACTTTTTGTCTTTATCGGCGGCATTGCCATACACTTTTACATAGGCAGCATATTTGTCGTCATCCAACTTGGTAATATTTGCGTAGCCACGCAGCTCTTCGTCAATAAATACAGCTATAATGTCCATCACGTTTGTTGATGTTTTGCTACTGCCTTTAAATTGAAAGTTTGCCACCACATACATACTTTGGCTGTATTTGTCTGCATCAACTTTCCAATAGGGCTTTTTATCACTTACCGTTAAATCTATCGGCAGAATGATGTCTTCATAGCCATCAATTGCGCATGTAACTTCGCCTTGGTATGAAGCAATATCGAGCAATTTGGTTTTAACCTTGAAATCTACCACCACACCCGTGGCGGCAATGGTACCTGTGGTTTGTTCAAGCTCAAGCCAGGGAATATCTTCCGTTAGCGTAAAGGTTAAGGGTTTTGAGAAACTGGCAAAATCAAGGCGTGCATGGTTTTTTAATACCGTACCCTTATATGCGTTAAGCGAAAGCTTTGCCGGATTCCAAAATACCGGATTGTTGCTTACTTCAAACGACCATTCAACCGGCTCTTTGTGGTTATTACCCTTTTTGTTATAAAGCGAGTCGATACGTACCACAATTTCCTTTCCGTGATAGGCAGTTCGTTCCGCCTCACTAATAATTACATTGAAATTGTTTTTATATACCACTACATCAAAACCAAGATCTGTTTTTGTTGCATCGCCCTTTAAATAACAGGTAAACTTAGTTGCCGGATTTTCAAAATCAATATCTTGGTTGTACCGGGCCACTACATCCTCGCCTATTGATAAGACGCCATCAGCCGGCGATGGGGCGCCAATTAAAGTAAATGACGACCTATCCACCTCACCATGTACAATATTTGAGTATAAAATTTGCCCCACATTTTGACAAGTGTATCGGGCTCTTATTTCATATACGCCATCGGTTATGCTATTGTCATTGGTAATATCCCAAAACAGCGGGTAAGTGGCGGGACTCAATATATTTTTTGATGGTTTAAAGCGATTATAGTAATTCAGCAACGAATCTCTTGGAATCCTATAAATTGATTTATCTATAACTTTTGTTGTGTCTTTAGCATCAACAACCTGCACCACCGGGCTGAATCTTGTCCACTCATCCTTGCCTTGTTTGCGGTATTCCATTGTTATGTTTTGCAGACCTTCGTTGTTGATGTCATAATCGCCAAGAACTAGCATAACACGCTCAGGCATATCGCCATACGCCTTGTTGATGACCCAATTGCCGGCGGTGGTAATACTTACATCGGTGCATGGATGCAGCCAACTGGCTTCAAGCGCAATCGGTTTCAAATCAACCGTACCATCGCAAATCGGGTACATCATCAATTCAATATCATCGTGCACAAAAACACCCGGAGCCCGTTTTACGTAAACATCAATATAAACATAAGTACCGCCATCAATAAAAAACTCAACCATGCCCAATGCATGTCCTTGGGCGGTAATGGTAGCGCCATAAGCGTTGGAATTGGTAACCTGTGTGAGACCAAATGAACGCCCTTCGCCAAAAGGACTATTATTTGCCAATTTTAAAACAAAATGCGCCAATTCATCAGGCTCCAAATAATGCTGGGCACTGTTGCCACCGACTTCATTTCTGTCTTCAAGGCTAATTTCATATTGGTCGCGGCTTATGGTTCTTACGTCATCACCTTCATCGGTAAAATACTCGTAGGGGCAACTGGAGCGCCCGCCAAAGGTTTCGAAATAGGGCGTGTGGTTTGGATCGATACCGCGAATGATATGCACCGAAAATTGATCGCCCGCATCATTGTCGCTTAAATGATAGCCAATAGTTGCAGCATTCTCGGTACTTGCGCCATTTGAGTTAACTATGGATACATTATGATGAATCTCGCGCGAGGTGGCTATGGAAGTTTTTGTAATTAATGGACTTGGACCACCTGTGGCAGGCGGGTCAATAGAAACCTCGCCACCAAAAGTCATCCCGATTTTGCCGGCAATTGCAAAACTAATTTTGCTTGAAAATGTTGAGTCGGAGCCTTTGGAAACAGATAAACTTTCATCGAATGATGTACCGCCTGAGAAGGTAATATTTTTGGCATGCGGCACAAAGTAACTACTGTATTTGGTGCCCCAGTTCATTACATTTTGATCGGTCAAAAAAGTTGGCTCTGCTAGCAATTTTGTAGGGTTTCCTGATTTCAATTGCTTTTCAAAACCATTGAGAAACTGGCTGAATAAATTGTTGTCATCTTCCCAATGATAGCCCATGGTCATAATACCATTATAGGCATTAAACAAGGCTTGAGTCCATTCAACTTTTCCACCGGTCAATTTAAATTCATCGCCTTTCCAGTAGCCAATCTCTGCACAAAAGGCATTGTTTTTAGCAATATCAAATAATTCCCTATACTCTTTAGGAATATTAAAAGGTGCTTTGTCTGAGCAAATTCTATAATAAGGCAAGGTGTTTACCTGATGGTACTTTAAGACTTGTTTCCAGTTGTAAATGGCTGTCTCTAATCTAAGAGCGTATTCAGCCGCTGTTTCCCCCTCCGATTTTTCACTTTCAGGATCGGCATATAAACGCATCAAGGTCAATGAGTCTTCAATAATGAATCCTTTGATTTGATCAACGGTGTAAATCCAAGTCGTGTTAATACCCGTAATTCCTGAGGCGGTTACTTTACTCCGTTTTATTTTACAAGTTGATCCCTTGTCTTGTGTAATCTCCCACGACAAGCCATAAGAGCTAACCAAACCTGCTCCCACAATAATGTCGGCATAATTGCCAATTAAATAGCGATCTGCATTTTTTGCCAACAAATCTTCGGCATCGCTGGTACTTATTGTTTTGGTTAAGCTGCTGGTGATATTCAGTTCATAATTGTTGTCCTTTCCTTTATCAAAACTTGCGCTGAAATTTAAATCCGGTCCGTTTTCAATTTTCACTTCAAGGTCACCGCCACCTCCGGTAATGGTAGAATAGCCGAAGCCCAATTTTGTTGTAAACGATGTACCTTCTTCAATATAGGAGTAGCTACCGTCGCCGGGCGGATCTCGGAGTACAAATAAGGGTACCGGCACATCACCTTTACCTCCTTTGCTTGGGTTTACGCGCACATCCTGTCCGGGAATATTGGCTTTGCCCAATACATAAACGGGAACTATTGTTTCGGCCTGAAAACCGGCGTCCTTGGTGTGGTATTCAACAATAATGTACCGTTTGAAAGGCGCCGTAGGATTGGGGTTGTTTGGCACAAAGCGGTAACTCTGAAATTTATTATTGTCATTTAACAGCACTGTATCGCTTCTTCCATCAATGAGTGCTCCGTTTTTAATAAGTAAAAAACCTTCGCTTACTGCACATTTGGTTAAATGCTGCTCTTCTACCCTAAAAGTTAGTGTAACGGGCGAACCTGCTGTAATTACTGCCGCTTCGCTTGGATTGCCGCCACAATAGTCAGACATACCAAATACTGAAATATGGGGCTCTTTATGAAAGATAAATCCTTCTTCGAGCATTTCATTGTCCGGCTGAAAGTAATATCTGCTACCATCGGCCCGCAGTGTTGGATTTCTTTGTATGTTCAATAATTCTTGCTGAAGATATAATTTTTTAACCACAGAGCTAAGCGCTTGTACGTATGGATAATTAATTGTGTTTAAAGGGGATACCCCTGTTATTGACGCTTCAAAATCAACAGGAGGCAACACCAACTCTACAATACCACCGTTGTTGGTAATTGTATCCTTATTCATACAACCGCTTTTGCTCATTATATTAATGCTAAAACGGTTGTTGCCGGGTATTGGATTGCAGGCTGTGGCTACATAGAGCTTCACTTTAAGGGTGGTTATTTCCTCAAAATTTATTTTGGTATTGGTTGCCAAATGGCTCAGGTTGGGGCCGCTACTTGCCGGCTTGGCAAACTGATAAAAGCTTGTGTCTTTTCCGGGTCTGTTGGTCCATACCGTTGTATCGCTAGGATAAACAATAATGGCTTTTAGGTTAGGTTTAAACGGATTGTAAACAAACCTATAAGTGCCGTCAGCTTGGGTATATGCTGTTTTGCGCACATATCTATTTCCGGCATATTGTTCTTCCAAAACAATTTTCACACTATCCAACGGACAGTTGCAGCCTTTGTAAGTAACTTTTCCTTCTACGGTAAAGGCTTCAAGATCAACAAAAGGTGAAAGATTTACGGTTTTAAAATCATCATTCAGTTCCGCTTCCATATTATTATTTTCAAAAACATGGTCTTGGTAGCTAATTTGTACATTGTACTTGACTCCATCGCCGTAGCAGAGACTACCCATCTTAAAGTTTCCGCTAGCATCAGTAATGGCGGTGCTTACATACAGTTGCCCATTTATAGTAGCCGTAGCCACCACATTGGCCCCCGGAATACCAATTCCGTTTTCCTTTGTTATAGCAGAACCCGTAATATTCCCCTCAGGCTTAGACCAACCCACTTCGGTGTCGCCATTGAAGGCTTGGGTTAAAAAATCGTATATCTTAGGGATTGAAACTATTGGCCTAATTACATAAACATACTTCAAGCCCGCCACAACACTGGCATCAGTGTAAGATTTAACATTTTGATCTACTGTTGTAAGAGAAATAAAGTTTCCGTCAAAGGTTCTCCTTAAAATTTCCTTGTCAGCCGGTTCAGTACCGTTTTCCCAGGTAAGCTTAATACTGCCGACCGTTGTTCCCTTAGTTGCCAAAAAGTTCGTCGGTGAATACTTCTCTTCACCAGGAATTATTTTCGTATAACCAGGATTAGATGTCTCAACCCAATCAGAGTAATAGTTTGTTGTACCAACCTTACGGTAGTACCTAATGCGGTACTTATTACACCCAACTTCTACAGGTCCAGATACTTCAGGATGGTATATTGTTTGACCACCTTTTTGAATTTCATTATAAGAGTTTATTAGTACTACATTTCTGCTTTGCATATCGGTTTCCTCGTCAACCGTTACTCTCGAATATGCAGTAAGTGGTTCAAAAATGTTGTTTAGACTTGTCCATTGAGAACCTGAAACAAAGGCTTCCCCCAACTTAAATACCTTTGGTTCATAAGTCCAAGCCCACTGCCTGTACTCAATTTCATAGCCGCATTCTCCATCAATGTATTCATTCCCGGTTTTTGAATCCCAATCCAACTGAATGTGAGTAATGTATAATCCTCTTGAAGCACGCAGTGCTGTAGGAGCTGACACTTTGGGGAAGGTTGTTGTTACGTTAACTGCATTAGACCTATTGGATTTTTGGCCAACATAGGCATAGATACTATAGGTATGGCTGGAGTTAGGTATGCCTGTGTGGTCCTCAAATATAAAATCTTCATTTGCGCCAATTACCGCCAGCGCATTATTATCCCGTTCAATAATAAAACCCGACACATTGGCATTTTCAGGGTATTTCCAAGCAAGTATCACCTTGTCTTCAGATAACTTTGGTATTGCCTGAAACTCGGTAGGTGCATATACTTTTGGAAAAGTAATTCTAAGTTTAGCCGATGGTGCCTTGTAGGTGGTTCCTTTCAATTTAAAATAGGGCACCACGCCATAGACTGTGTTTGTATTTGGCGATCCATTGATATCGCGATACATTTTGCTTTTTTTGGCTTTTATGCTATCTACAAAAACGCCATTTCGGTATATGTAAAATCCAGCTATTCGGTCTATACCGTACTGCCAAGCAAACTCAACCGCATTGTGCGTACTATCTACTACCGTTGCCGAATTGATAAATGCCACCGCCGGCAAGTATGGGAAATTTACTTTTGATATTTGTGACGCTGACTTTATAACCTTGTCATCCGTTTTTCTTACCGCGACAATTTCATATTTATAAAACTGGCCCGGTATGCCTGTATAATCATAAAACTGGCTATTTTGGTTTGTAACAGTTGCGAGCAATGTCCCGTTTCTTGTAATCTCGTATGCATCTACCTGTCCATTGGGATGCGCCCATACCAATGATACCGCATTTATTTTTTCGTCGGCTGTTGCCACAAAATAGTTGGTTGGCTTAAGACTTGGATAAGTGGCTTCGCCGCCAACAAATTTTGAATATGCAGTTTCGCTTCCGTAAGCCCAATAGGTGCGCAATGCGTAAGTATAGGTATAATCAGGTGAACCTGTATTATCTACAAATACGTTGGTTTTACCTTTGAGTACAGTAGTCAATAATTTAGAACCCCGGTAAATTTCAATCCCGCTATAATTAGACCCGTCAACAGCGAACCTAATTTCCATTGCCTGGTTTACTTCATCAGCTGTTAAACTGAAATTGGCAATGGAAGAAATAACTGATGGATCCTGACGATCAACTTTTGTATCGTCTTCAAAATTCACAACATATTTAGTCTCCTCGCCAAGTGTCACCTTGTTTTCAGCTTCCTGTATATTTTGCCCGTTTGCATTTAGTACCGCTACAATACCCTTCCATTTAGGTACATCATTAAATTCATAAAAGCCCATTGCATCTGTTTTTACACTGTTGTGGTATATGTTGTAGTCGTCTTTTTTGATATCAATAGTCACCTTTACGTTGGCAATGCCTAAGCTTGAGTTGGTGTTTTCTACAAGCCCGCATACCACATTTGATTCAGTTGTTTTGCCATAAGCTTTGCTAAACTTTGAGAAATCGGTATTATTGATTTCTGCACGAATTAAATAACAGTGCTGTTGATTTGGACTTGCCGATTTATCAATATACGTTCTATCGCTATAGTGTGCTGTGTCAAGCAATTTGCCGTCACGATAGATTATAAAATCAGGTTTTACGTAAACCGGATACTCCCAACTAAGCAGTACAAAATTGCTATAGGTATCGCTCGCTTTAAAGTTTTTAATATCGGTGAGTGTGGCGATATTATCATCCTTTGATGTGATGATTTCTGTAATAGCTGATGAATATACTTTGACGGAATCCTTGTGTAGCTCATCATATTTTACGCTATACGTTTGCAACACCACTTTGTTGGTTTTATCAACCCCATTGCCCGGTAAAACTGAAAATACGGTGCCTGTGGTGCCATCCTTAAGGCTGATAATTTCATCACCGGTATTTATCTCAGTTCCTGTGTATATGGTAGTTTTAGCATCCCATTGCACCAAATATGTGTATATACTTGAATCCATTTCGGTTGGTCCGGCCACAAGCACAGGTGCAGGCAGCCAAGTAAAGGACTGTGTATCTACAAGTGCCCGTGACAATGAAGCGAAACCGGTTTTGCCGCCATTGTAACCTTTAAAGGTGCGAATGGAATAAGTGTATTTATGATTGTACATACCGGAATAGTCGTAAACCAAAAAAGCATTTTTCTTTGTTATTGTTTCCAATAGAATTGGCTCTACGGTGTCTCCAAATTGACGGTAAACAGCAAACCCGGTAAAATTGTAGGTTTCAGCATTGGCAAAGTCAAAACGAATTGCGGTTCTACCTGTCTTGCTGTCTGATGACAAGGCAATATCAGTTGGTGACTGCAATGTGGGGTATGTAGCCTGTTTTGTTCTCGCATCAGAAAAATAATCCGCTCCACTAATTTCTTTAAATACCTGAACAGAATAATTGTAAGTTGTATCGTTTAAACCATCAAAATCAACAAATTCCTTTTTAGTCGTCCGCCCAATTTCCATACCATTTCTTTTAATAATAAAGCCATCATATTTCAGGTCGGGATAGGTCCAGTTCAACTCTACAATTCCTTTGTCATTATTGGCATTCACTTTATACTCAGAGTTTACAATAGGTGCAATAGGACTGGTTTTTACCTTTAGAGTTTTAGACGCGGCATATACATCATCGTCAATAAGATAATAGGCAACCACTTTGTACTCATACACCACGCCGGGTACGGCCTGCGAATCGATATAGGATTCCGCATCCTTGCCAATTGTCAGCAATCTATTGGCGGCGGGTAGGCTATCGCTTATCCAATCGTTTTTTCTGAAAACCTGAACAAAAACCCTTTTAGACTTGCCTTTATTCAAAGTCCATTTAAGCCTGGTTTGATTTTTTAAAGTATTGTCTTTGGTGAAAGATGTAATTCCCAGGTCTTTGTCATTTTTGGCATTAAAGCCTTGCAAGCTTTTAAAAATAAGGGTATCAACTCTTGGAGTTTCGGGGCTCAGCGCCACATCAATTGCTGCTTTGATAAAGGTAAAGCCCGATTTAACCGCTTCTATTTTCAGTGTATCAATTGCTCCGAAATACACATCCTTAACCTCAAAGTAGCCTGTGGAGTCAGATGTAGTTTGGCGCACCACTGTTTGGCCACTAATGGTTGCCGTAGCCTTAATTGTCACATTGCTTAAGCCATAGCTTCCGTCAAAGGTTACGGCGCGGCCTGCAACAAAACCAATCGGCTTTACCGACCCTGTATCGGTTTGTTTTAATATTAGTTTCGACTCTTTGAATAACAACAGGTCGTACACATGCTTTTTGCCGTAAAGTGGTCTGTAGTCATCAAAGGTGGTGGCATCGCCTTTCAAAACAGCATAATACAAACCATCCCTTTTTATTACAATTTCATCGGCATAGGCGGCTACACTGTTCCACGATAGCTCTACATTATTTCTAAGCAGGGTATCGGATGCTTCAAAATCAATGGCAATAGTGCGCAAGGAAATATCAACCGGTGTGTAGCCTTTTCCAAGTCTGGTGCTAAACACTTCAAAGGAATATTTATAGGCATCACCGTTGACTAGCGATGTTTTGCTTTGGTCTAAGGAATCGGTGTATTTGGTATTTATACTATCAACTATAACCACATAGCTGTTGTTCGCAGCATCTGTACGCGTAATTCTAAACTTATTGGCCAAATTGCTGGTATTTACCCATTCAAACTCATTTTTATTAATAAATGGTCCGTTTTTTACTTGTGCAATTGTTGGTATTCTAAAATCGTCGGTTTGGCCACGGGCATTAAACAACCCTTTGCAAACCGATTGCCCCTTTCCTATTTTGTATATATTTAATTCATAGTCAACTGTTTTCTTTTCGTCGAGCCAATCGCGATAGCTATCTTCATAAAAGGCCACTAAGGGAATACTGTCTATTCGTTTTGATGACAGAATAATACCTTTATCATTTTCCAATTCAATTTGCACCGGACTTCTGCCTATATTATTAAAGCAATAAGACGGCACTTTCCAATGCAAATCAATATAGGCATCAGAAGTTTTTACAGATGCCACTAACAATGAATCCGTTTCAGCAAAACCAAGCGCATAATAGCCATCTTTTAATACCGAAGCATCAACTGTAAACACAACTTGGCTTGCACTTACATTTTTCTCGTAAGCCTCAAAATCAACCAACGAAAAATTATCACCCGGTTTTTCCTTAAATAATATGTAATAAGTATTGTTTGATGTGGGACCTGTCCAATTGCTGGTTTGTTTAAAAGTGAAGAGCAATTTACCTCCATCTGACGATACATCATTAAAATACATTTTCCACAATGAGTTGTAGCGGTTTTCAATTTGGTTGGGCAAACTGTCGGTAGCCGTGGTTAAATCATTTTTGATAAAACCAAATTCAAGGTGGTCGGCATTGTCATTCAAAAAATTACCCGTGCCGGTATTTGATGAAATTTCCAACTCATTTACCTGCGCTTTTTTGTTGCCCAAGGTGGTTATTTCCTTTGCATCTTTCAAATACTCAAGGCCGGAAACCAAACCCGACTGAACTTTGAGAAAATTATGATCAGTAGCGGTAATAACAGAATCGCCGTGCTGCCCAAATACCTTTTTATTAATTTCATTGAACCTGAAATTTACAATTAAACCACTGTTGTTGAGCTTATTTGACAACAAGCTTACCCGCTGCACGTACACCGGCAGTGCCTTGTTCCAAATTCTAAATTCATCTATATTGGCTCTAATAAAATTAGAATTGGCACCAGCTATTGTAGCAGTTGATGGAGCCTTATATACGAGCTTATCGGTATTTGAAATGGTACTCACCTCGCTATCGCCAACTTTAATTGATAGTTTACTACCGTCGTAGCAGGCAACAACCTGCCAAAACTTTGAATTGTCGTATTTATTTGTTGAGGTAATATATTTTCCAGCTCTTTTAATTGAAAAATAGCCATCGGTGGTAAAGCTCAATTCCACCTGACTTTGGCCATTGCTGAATGATTGAAATATTACACCGCTTGTAAAAGGCTGTACAAGTACTTCAATTGTAAATGGATTGTTGCCCTTAAATACATTTGCAAATGACTCATTGAATTGTAAGTAATCATTAATACCGTCGAGACTAACAAAGCTGCCAAAGCTTCTTTTGGTTATACCTATGGTGTAGTAGCCTGTTGGCATTTTGGCTGCATCCACATAAAACCTGACATCATCAGTAGTGGCACTATTTACACTCGTATTATAGGTTGCCACTGTTCTATAGTCACCGTCTAAATTGTCTTTGACCAGCAAATAATACGTGTAGTCGGTGTGCAAATCGACCGACAAACCAGCGTTGCTGAAATCACAATTAACCTGAATGCTACCACCACCGTTGTCAATATCGGTTACAGCAATCCACCAATACCGTTTCATTACCTTATGTATTTGTGGAAGGCTCTTTTGCGTGTTCAAAACCAGTGCATTTGCTCCGAAGGCCTGTATTTCAATTTTGTCGCCCTTGCTCTTAAGAAAGCTGCGGTTTCTCAGTTCAAATCCACCTTCATAAACAATGTCGCTTCCACCATAGCTTATTGATTTTGTTGAGCTTGGCACATCTCTTTGGTACTTATCAGTGGCGGTGGGCCAGTCATTATTAACATCAAAATTTTGGCCTTTCAAATAGTTGCCTTGCGTATAATCAGGAACTTGAAATGCGTTGTTTGGCTCATTGTATCTATTATAAAACCACAAATGATCCTCGTTGCCCAATAATTGTGATTTGTAATGTGCGGTTATATCAGATGCGTTCAAAACGGCATCAAAAATCCTCAGTTCATCAAGCACTACTTTGGCGGGTTTGCCACCTGCATGCCTGTTTCCAACAGTAAATGCAGTTGTGCTACTGAAGCTCAAGGCCGAATTAAATTTATCTGTCTGTACCAAGTTGCCATTTATGTAGAGCTTCACATTTTTACTATTGTCAACCGTTGCAGCAAGGTGGTACCATGTATTTTTAACAAGAGCCGTTTTGTTATAAAATACACTATCGCTTCCGTTTTTAAGCCTGAAATAATCGTTGTTGTTTATTAAAACCTCCAGGTTTCCAATATTCATTATGGCCCTGCTTGAGCCAGTTCCCAAGGGTTTCACCCAGGCCTCAATGGTTATATCGGTTAGCGCCGAAGCATCAACACTGCTATTGCTAAATTTTTTAGACTTGCTATCAATCATAATGGCTCTATCGTACCAATCATTAGACCAACCTAAGGTGTAAAAACCACTTTTAAGTTGTGAAGCG
This sequence comes from bacterium, assembly GCA_016124515.1. GTDB lineage: Bacteria > Bacteroidota > Bacteroidia > CAILMK01 > JACPUW01 > JACPUW01. The sequence continues at coordinate 9,855 of WGNN01000004.1, read as the reverse complement.
TTGGCAATAAAGCGGATATAATCAGTTCCACTTTCTTCAACTACATTCACACCTTCAACTATTTGACAGGCAAATGAATCAAAGTTGTTTTTGCTATATAATAGGAAGTAGGTTACTTGTTTATTTAAAGCTTCAGGCTGCAATAGGCTGGTATTGAAGTCGAGTAAAAACCGGGCATTATGGTTGTTGGAAATATCGAGTTGCCATGTTCTGTTCAGCACCTTTGAATAGGCTGCATTTACGCTGTTTTGAATTTCTGCCTTACCTGAGTAGCTGAATGCAATAGAATCGTTTGCTGAAGCAATGTAATTGGCTATGGCTGATTGGCCTGTAATGCGCAATCCCCCCGACTCGTTTTGCACCTGCCCTTGAGTAACCACCTTTGGTATGCTTTGTAAATACCAATTAGATTTTACCCACTGGTTTTTATGCAAAGCCTCGGTAACAAGTATGTCAGTTCCGCCGGAAACTGCTCTTTCATACGTATTAACACCTATGGCATCAAAGTCAAAATAAGCGATTAGTTTTTTGTCATTTACAGCCGATTGGGTAGTGAAAGAGTTCTTAAAGAAATTTGCATCCTTAAAATCTGCCCACACTTTTACCTCATCAATAAGCAAGCTGTCTTCACCTTGTAAAGTATATCCCACATGAAATCCGCTGGTCATTGATACTCCATTGTAGAACATGTTATGGGGTCGATGAATGGTATCTTGAAATATTTCATCGCCATTCTTTGTGACTAAAATCTTTCTATCTCCACCACCCAGGTAATTGAGACCAAAACCAATGTTTATCCACTTGTTTTTTTCAAAAGTTCCTACCTTAAATGTAAATAATTTTGCTTTCGAATCATTAGCATTTCGCCCTCCAAAATGAATTTCGTTGGTACCCTTTTTTACATATAAATAAGCACTACCCTCGGTTAGCGACGAGGTTCTAAAACCCGCCAGAAGTATATCAGTAGTTGGGTTTACGGGAGGCTTTGCCCAAAAGCTAAAACTTACACTTTCAGGATCAGTCAATGTAGCTTGTTTGTATATTTCACCCCATTCTTTTTCTTTAATTTCCGTGGTTGTCTTGTCAAACCTAAGTGCCATTCCTTGTGTTGGTGCGCTGAAACCCAAACTATAACATCCGGGTTTTACATTTTCATTAAGAACCAAAAAGCGCACATCAATAGTGTCGTTTTTTGATAGCGAAACTACCGGAACCAGCTGTCCATTGTCGGTTAGTGTTTTCTTGTACACAAGAAATAGCCTGTCAGTAAGATGGTCAGACAAATTAACTCCAAAAGCCGAAGGAGTGAGTTTAAATTCTATGTCTTTATTGTAATTATTTCCATCATCATTCATTACCAAATACCAGCTGTGGCTTGATTCAAGATCAGTAACCGAGCCATCCTTTAAACCATCTAGCCCGGTTACACCAATTGTAATAAAATCATTTTCATCAACTATAAAATCATTATTTGTTATTTCAAAACCCATTACCGCTACAGGCAACTTATCATCCTTGTACATAATGGCTTTTTGTCTAAAAGAAATCCAGTTGGCATCGTTTTGAGTGGCTTGTGTGCCCGACACTATTGGTTTTGCGCCACTCAAGGTTTTGTTTCTTGCCAGAAGGCCATATATATCAAACCCCATCGCAAACTCCAGCTTGCTTTCGAGACCTGTTGAAACCAAGCCCAATTCTCTATTTATTTCTATTAAATTCTTTGCTTTTGAATAAAATTTGATTTCATCCATTTCACCTTTAAACAGATTCTTCTTCTGATTAGAGCAACCTATATAAAAATCGCCTCCGGTCAGGTTTGTATGGACAGAATTGGTAGCCGTAGCTTCCGGAACTCCGTTTACATATAACACCAAGAGTGTATCCTTATTACTCAAGGCAATATGAGTCCAGGTATCTGCTGCCACTTCCACCTCAGTTTTTATTTCCTTCACTATGTTGCCATCCCTATCAGTAATTATGAAGGCAGGTTTTCCGTTTACCAATTTAAGTTGCCAATTGTTGCTATATTCTATTAGTGAACTATTGCTATTCCCATTTGAAGGGTTAAACCAGCCTTCTATTGTAAAATTGGCACCGAGGTTTATGTAATCATCACTGCTGCTTATATAATTATTACTCCCATTGAAAACCATTGTTTTACCTCCAAGCAGTGTAGTAACATTTGGCACACCGTACAACCTAATGTCTGATGAAACTATGTTCGCTGCGTTTTTATGCAAAACCGACTTTACACCGGCATAGGCATGATTCGGAATTTGCACATCACCGGAGTTGCTATTGGCTATCCAGTCGAATTTATTATAGTAAATATTATTGGCATTGTTTGTATTTCTCGATGCCATTTGGGCTAATATTTCTTCGGTACCCCATAGCCCTTTTGTTATTGCAAATTCGTCTATTTCTCCTTTTAAAAAACGATAAGCCGACAGCTTGTTTCTTGCACCAATATAAAACGCATCACTAGTGCCATAAGCAGAGGTTATTGTAGTATCACCCAAGCTATGGCCGTTCACAAAAGTTTCTATTCTTTTATTTAAATTATCGATAGCCAGTGTTAAATGAAACCATTTTTCGCCAATATCACCTTTGTATTCAAACTCGTACTCTGTGCTACCAAAAGCCACTATTAGTTTATTTGCATTTAAATCAAAGCCACAATGTATGCTGGGTTTGGTATTTGCCAAATTACCTTGCGTAAATATAGGTTGGTAATCAGTACCGGTAATTTTAACCCACGAATGTATGCTGTAGTTATTGGCGCTTAATAAGGCTACTGAATCAGTTATACAAACAGCTTCTCTACCATCAAGCCATAAAACTCCGTTGAAGTCATCCTTATATCTCCCAAGTGTAAGCAGGCAATTTTCAGGCAGATCTTTCGCATTGACCGTATATAAAGCAAATAACTCCCCGTTGTGCATATAATTTTCAACCGATTCATAGTTGGCAATTCTATAGACAGCGGTAATTGTATCGCGGACCATAAGCTCATAATGCCCTTGAGATTTGATGTAGTCATCTTCGGCACCTTGTGCAGAAAGTTTAAAACCTACCTCCCAGACACCAATATGGTTGTTAAAAATTCTGTATTCGCTTTTCCACCTATGCTCCAAATTGCCTGAAGATGGTAAATTATCATTAGTTGTTCCCGAATAGTTATCATTTCTTTCTGCAAAAAGAAAGCCGTAATTATTTGCTGATTTAACTGTATTATTCTTAGTTGTTACCAATAAATTATCATTGGCCATAATGTCCACCGAATTGACAGCAGTGAGCCCTGTTTTAAATCTCTTAACCGACGATTTCTTTAATGATGGTACGAAGTCTTTTGAATAGGCATAACCTTGATTTGAACGAAAATACCGCCCCATAATTCCCAGCATACCCAAAGTGCCGGCAGTACCATTTGTACCTTGGGTATATGATACACCATAAGTAGTAGAAAAAAGCGAATCGTCCATAGGCAGGTACAACTGTGGTTTGGCATAACCATCCTTGCACAACATGCTTTGGCTTATTAATTCCAAACCTTTTTGGATAGAACCAAAATTTTGCCACACTTTTAATTCATCCAATTTACCGACAAACTGCCCATAGCTCGTGTTATTATCATATTGAATATCATAATAGGTTTTGCCACCTGATATAATAATTCTTGTATAAGCACCTAAAACAAGTATAGGAGCCATTTTACCTGAGTACGTTGCATTGGTGGCAAATGACATCGCCGTAGATAAGGATTCTGAATGAATGAGGCTTCCATTAAGATAAATATTTACAGTTTTATCTGAAGCAATAACAACCAAATTATACCATTGCCCCGGTTTTAATTTATATTTTGAGTCAGCGCTAACCCTATCACTCAATACCTTCAACGAGAGTCCGGAAAATGTATAACCACGATAGTACCTAAAAACCGGCACGCCGTGGTCAAGATATATTCTCCACGATTTATTAACCGGAATGTTGGAATTATCTGACTGACCATAGTAGCCCATAATTTCCATATAATTTTCGTCATTTGCCACATTGACCCATATAGAAACTGCCAAATTATTTGAATTCTGCCATGACGGATTTTGAACGACTATTCTGTCATCCTTCCCGTCAAACTCAAAGCAGTTGTGATCGTCTGGTTGTCCAATTTGTGCGGCTGTTCTTTGCGAATAAAACAGGGAAATGGATATTACTGAGAAAAGAAGTAAACTTCGCATACAGAACCTTTTAGAATTACTTGTGCGTAATGTAATTTGGTAAACTGGCGGAGTATAATTTTTGTGATGTTGAATCTTGTAGCTGTTACGAAACACCAAAACTTTGGGATAAACCTAAAGTAGATACACAAAAGATTTCAGGAGTTAATGGCAGCCGGATAAAGTTGTGTTCCAATGAATGAAACCTTTTCACACCTATTAATGAAGAATTACTTTTAAACGCGTAAAATGGCTTATGCCATCAACAATTATCTGCGGGCCTCACATGCTTCAATCAATTAAACACAACACTACATGACTGTTAAAATTTCAACGAAAATGTGTATGTTCGCATGGTTTAGGTAACATGTAAAAGGAATTTAAAAGGTTGATTTCAAGAATGTATGATGCTTTGTTTTACTTTTTAGAGCAGCCAATAGAATGAAAATAGCTCCATTGGCAATATTATTTCAGCGCAAGAATTGTTATTCCTTGCGGCGAAGTGCTCCATGTATTATAAATAATCAAGCCAAAAAGCTTATCTTCATTATTTTATGCTTTTATGCTTTAAATGCAAAAGCACAACCAAATTCCAATTTTTTTGAACTAAACGGTGTAAGCGCTGAATTAAAAACCTACACCATTCAAGAAGGATTGCCCGACAATGTTGTGCATTGCGGCACTCAGGATAAATACGGATTCATTTGGCTAGGCACAAGAGCCGGCTTGGTAAGGTTTGATGGTCAGAATTTCCTATCATTTTCCACCAACGACGGATTACCAGCCAACAGCGTTAGCCGTATTGAAAAACTACAAGACGATTGGCTTTGGCTGATTTGCGGCGACAACCCATTTGATCTTAACACGGGCGGAGAAATAGTGCTATTCAATGTCTTAAATCACCAAATACAAAAACTTTCCAGCAAATTTCCCAGTATAGCCCATAGTCATTTTAAGGACATAAAACCTATAGGCGACACTGCCTTTGTCCTATATACAACCAAAAGTAAATTCATAATATACAGCCCCACCGCCGGGCTTACTATGCTACCAAAACGCATTGATACTGATAATAATTTTTTGATCAGCCCTAATGGACTTTTGTGGGTATCGCAACTTGATTCTGCAAGCAGAAAGAACTTCAGGTTGCTGGCTTTTGACTTAAACGGCGATATAGTTTATTCTATTAATGTTGAAAATCAAACATCATCGGCCTTCTTTCTTGCAGGTTTTAATAGTGAAGGTTGGCCCATTGGAATAACTGATAACCTATTAAATACCAAGACAATACTGGCAAGTGTCAACGACAAAGGCACCTTAGAAACTGTATCAAATTTTTTAACAAACGCAGTTGTCAAGACTAAAATACCATCCTATGGCAAACAGATTAATTTAGGAGGTACTAGTGGTATAGTTTATAGAGACGATAACAAAGGACTGTGCTATCAAATATTAGCCGCCAAATCAAAAAGCATTGTACTCATAGAGCCTGATATACTAAAAACTATCCCATCAAGCGACTTGCGGTTTTCCCTATTTGTCACTCCTAAGAATCAATTATGGATATGCGCCAGAAACGGTTTGACAAAAGTTGTTTTGCGGAAAAACCAATTCAGGCAGATCTTAAGCACCAATATACCCTCACAAGCGCAATCAATTCGGGGCATTCAAACCGATAAAAATCAAAATCTATTTGTCTCATGCAGCGAACTCGGCTTCGTGAAAATTGATACTACAGGGCTGCTGACAAAAATTCATACAAGCCCTTGTATTTCCATTTTATATGACGAACCTTTTATATATTTCTCCAACGAAAACCGGTTGTTTCGGTACAGTTCTGAATACGAAGATCTGCCGTTTTATCCAATAAAAGAAACAGGGCATATATGGTCAATATACAAAGCAAAAGATGGGAAATGGTGGATTGGTGGCATTAAAGGCGCAGTTCGTTTCGCACAATGGAATGAGCCTGATACCGCGAATAAAATTTTATTGCTTAAAAATGAAAATGCCATTACCTATCAGATGTTTGAAAATAACAACTTGCTCTGGCTGGCAACATCAAAAGGACTTTACTCATATAGTGAAAAAACTAAATTGCTGGAAAAAATAAGCCTTACAAAAGATGATAAGGAACTGCTTGACGATATACATCAGGTGCATATACAAAACGACACGTGGTGGGTATCAACAAAAAACAATGGACTTATTCAATGGCATCCTAAAACGAAGCAATTCAACCAATTTACCGTAAACGACGGACTTCCATCAAACACGTTATACGCAAGCTATGCCGATAGTTTTGGCAGGATTTGGATTAGCACAAATTATGGTTTGGCACAGTTCAATCCCGCTACGAGGCGGATTATTACTTACGGAATTGATGATGGCATTGCACATACGGAATTCAACAGGGCATCTTGGCATAGGGATAGTAAAGGCAATTTATACTTCGGCGGAATCAATGGTTTGATAACTTTTAAACCAGAAAATTTCAGTTCAGAAAAAGAACCGTATCAGCCCCATTTGCAATTGACCCGATTTGTACAGTATTACGAAAAGACACAGCAATTGGAGAATATTACTTTGGAAGTTAGACAGAGTAAACAGATTATTTTAAAGCCGAGCAGCGGATATTTTTCATTGCAATGTCAACTCCTTGATTACTTAAACGACAGCAAACATTATTATTACCAAATAAATGGCATATCAACCGATTGGGCTTTAATGGATCATAATACATTAACTCTTAGTGGTTTGCCCTATGGACGATTTAAGCTAAGAATAAAAGCACAGAATGAGGCAAGGGAATGGTCGCCTCATCAACTGGAATTTGATGTATTGGTATTAAAACCATTTTATTTAAAATTTTGGTTTATAGCAATTGCTTCAATTGGTATTTTGGCTGTGGTGTTGGCTATTGTCAAGTGGCGAACCCGGCGCTTACAAAAAGCCCGAAACAAGCTACAGCAAACGGTAGAGCAGCAAACCGAAAAGCTCACCAATGCATTGCAGGAAAAAGAAATGCTGTTAAAAGAGGTGCATCACCGGGTTAAAAACAATTTGCAAATAATTTCAAGTTTGCTCAATCTGGAACGTACCGCAGGTCATGATGACCAAACAATGACCCTTTTGAACGAAGCACGAAACCGCATCAAATCAATGGCCTTGATTCATAAAAATCTCTATCAAAATGAAGACCTGGCCCATGTTACTGTAGAACCATACTTGAACGATTTATTGAGAAGTTTGCATGAGACATATAAGATTCCCGATAAAAAAATTAGTTATGAATTAAGTTCAACCGTGACAAATCTTGATATAGATAAAGCAATACCCATTGGTTTAATAATTACTGAATTGATTTCAAATAGTTATAAATATGCTTTCACCGATAAAGATGAAGGGAAAATATCCATTTCATTACACACTACTACCGATTTTATGGTGCTAAAAGTTAGTGACAACGGCAAAGGGTTTAATGTGCCCAGTCAGCACGAACAGCTAAAATCGTTGGGGTTGCGCATAATTGGCATGCTTACCAAACAACTAAAAGGAAGCTATGAAGTAAAAACCGATAGCGGGGCGGATTTTATATTTAATTTTAAAACGTAAAACAGTTGCCTGAAATGAATCCGGAAAGTTTAAAAATCTTAATTGTTGAAGATGAAGCCATTATAGCTGAAGATCTTAAGTATTCATTAATTGAGCTTGGATACCAAGTAATTGGCACCTGTGCCAGTTACGAAGAAACTATGGAGCTGCTCGACAAGGAAATTCCTGACTTTCTCATATTGGATATAATAATAGATGGCCCACGAGATGGCATTGCATTAGCCGCAGATATTGGGGCAAAGCACGATATTCCTTTTATATTCCTTACCTCGCATGCCGATAAAGCTACTGTGAAAAGAGCCAAAAGCGTAGCCCCCAATGGCTATTTAATAAAACCCTTTGAGCAAAAGGACCTGTATAGCGCCATTGAAATTGGAATTTCAAACTATGTAAGTAAAAAAGAAGCCAGCCCAGAAAGTGAGTCATTAAACCCTGAAATGGCATTCGCCGTAAAGGACAGCCTGTTTATACGCGACAACTATGCCTATATAAAAATCACCTTCGACAGTATCAGGTACATTCAGTCTGATGGCAATTACCTTCATTTCTTCACAAATAATTCCAAAATCTTGCTCAGAAGCACCTTAAAAGAAATATTAAACACTTTACCATCACGACTATTCTTTAGGGTAAACCGTTCCTACATAGTCAATATGGAGAAAATAACAGCCATCCATCCAAGTCATTTACTTATTGACGATGCTATAATTCCGATAAACAAAGAATTGAAAGCCCAGTTATTGTCCATCTTAAAAACAATATGACCCAAGCATTGCATTCGTAGAAAACACGGATTTAACCAACAGCGAATTGCACCGCTATTTCAAGGATTATTGATGGGGATTACTTCCCCACCTTGATACTGCAACCGATAGCGGCTGTTTCTTTGGTGCTTACTTTTTTGCCGGCCATGAGTGCTTCAATGGCGTTTTCTACAAACTTTTCGTCGGCGGCATTGGTATCTTTGGCATTGTTGTCTATGGCGCCAATATAGGCTACTTCAAAGCCTTTTTTGCCATTTTGCAGTAAGAACACATGCGGCGTGCGGGTGGCACCATATTTTGGAAATACCTCTTGTTTTTCGTCAAACAAATACGGGAACGTATAGCCATGTTCAGTCGCTACTTCCTGCATTCTTTCATAGCTGTCGTCGGGTTCAATTGCAGGATCGTTGGGATTGATGGCTACCACCGGCCAACCCTTTGGACTGTATTTGACATCAAGCGCCTTTATACGGTCTTCGTACAATTTGGCATAAGGACAATGGTTGCAGGTAAAAATAACGATAACGCCCTTTTTATCAGCATAATCACTGAGCGAAACCATCTTGCCATCCACGTTTTTCAGGCTGAAATCCGGAGCAGCATCGCCCACTTTTACGCCGTTCGACTTCATGGAAAACAACATAATACTGGCCGAAAACAGGATGATTGATGCGAATATCTTTTTCATAATCAGATGTTTAAATATTTTTCAACTACGTCATTGAGTTCCTTTTGTGTAAATGATTTTTCAAAGAACTCATGTTTTTTACCGTGGTAAATATAGGTTGCCGGAATGGCTCCGCTCCACTTTTCATCAATTTTAGGAATCCACTCATGCTGTGCGGGATCGTCAAAAAGCACCACTTCACTCTCTATTGCGGCTTTGTCAAGAAATGGCAACAATCGTTTCTGCAGGTTTTCTTCAAAATCGATACTCACCAAAACCACCTTTAGCTTTTCACCGGCATAGTCATTGGTTAGTGCATCAAAATACGGCAGCTCGGCCACACAGGGTTTGCACCAAGTGGCCCAAAAATTAATGACATAAGTGGTGTCATTATTTTTATGCAGAAGCGGTTCAAGGTTTTTATACTTTTTGTACACCTTTATTTTGCGTTCCTTTTGTGCGGAAGATGGCATCCATGCGCAGAGCAAAAGGCCGCCCAATAGAAAAAAACCGGGCCATTTCATTTGCAGGCTATTCATGTGTTGCCTGTTGAAGTTCCTCCCAAAATTCAGCAGCGCGGCGAAGGTGCGGAATC
>WGNN01000082.1 GCA_016124515.1 bacterium | reverse complement strand
TGCCCATTGGCGGACTAACCCCTGCGCAATTTGGTACCAAGTACCAGGTAAAAGCAGAAGTATCGGTAAACCAGTTGATTTTTGACGGACAGTATATAGTAGGACTGAAAGCATCAAGAGCGGTAAAGGATTTGTCGCTGAGCATGCGCAACACTTCTGAAATAAACATAAAGGCCAATGTGGCCAAACTGTACCTGCAAGTATTGGTGCTTGCCGAAACACAGGATTTGCTGGGCAAAAACCTGGAAGAACTCAACACCAATATAAAGGAAATGCAAGCCATGGTAAACGAAGGAGTGGCCGATGCCATAGACCTGGACCGACTGACACTGACCAAACAAAGGGTGAGCAATCAGATAGAAAATATAATGAATGCACACGCCCTGATGCGCTTGTTGCTGAAATTGCAAATGGGTTATCCGGTAGAAGACCCCATTGGGCTAAGCGATAAACTGGACGAACACATGGGCGAAGCCGAAAAACTGCTGGACATGGAAGCCGTGGCTGCCAACCGCCCAGAGTACAAAACACTGCTGGTAAACCGCGAATTGCAACACCTGAATGTGCAACGCTGGCAAGCCGGCTACCTGCCACAATTGGCGGGCTTTTTTACCTATTCGCAAAATGCCTACGTAAACCAGTTTAAACTCAACGACGGAAGCAATTGGTTTCCTACCACGGTAACCGGCTTTTCAATGAGTGTTCCCATTTTTGATGGCCTGTCAAAGGCGGCCAAAATACAGCAGGCAAAGCTCGATGTAGAACGCGCCGATATAAACATCCACCGGTTTGAACAAGCCGTAACGATGCAGGTAGAGCGGGCACAAAACGCCTACAACCTGGCAAAAAGTGAGTACGAAGCTGAAAAAGCCAACTATAGCCTTGCCAGCCGAATTTACGAACGTTCGAAAACCATGTACCACGAAGGAATGGGCAGCAGCTTTGAAATGACCTCGGCACTTACCGACCTGTACACCGCCCAAACCGCTTTGTTACAAGCAAGCTACAAACTCATAAGCACACAAATAAACTTACAAAAAGCTCTAGGCCAATACAACTAAACATTGAAACCAAAAGAAATGCGCAAACTTATTTACCCTATTATGGCTCTGCTGGTGCTGGCATCATGCGGACCTCAACAAACCGAACTTGAAAAAGCAAAAGCTCAATTGAAAAGTTTGGAAGCCGATAAAAAAGACATTGAAAAAGATATAGCAGAACTCACCGAAAAAGTGAAAGAACTTGATACAGACAACACCGAAACTGTATCGCGTACGCTGGTAACCGTTATAAGACCGGAGAAAAAACGCTTTGTGGCCAACATACAAGTGCCGGGTGCTGCCGACTCGCGACAAAACATTGTGGTGAGTGCCGAAAGTATGGGCAATGTGACCAATATATATATAACTGAAGGCCACATGGTGAGCAAAGGCCAAACCATAGCCACCATAGACTCAGATGTAATACGCAGTCAGATTGCTGAGATGGAAACCCGACTGGAGCTGGCAAGCGAAATCTTTGAAAAGCAACAACGACTTTGGGAACAAAAAATCGGATCAGAATTACAGTTTCTGCAAGCCAAAAACAACAAAGAATCGCTGGAGCAAAACATTAAAGCACTGAAAGCACAGGCTGCCAAAACACGCATTACCGCCCCTATAAGTGGTTATGTAGAAGAAGTAATGATTCGCGAAGGCCAAACCGTGGCAATGGGAACCCCCGCTGTACGCATTGTGGACCTTAAGAAAATAAGAATCACCGCCGATGTGTCGGAGAAATACATAGGCACTTTTACCACAAAAGACAGTGCCACCGTGCATTTTCCTTCGGTAAACAAAAACTACAAACTTAAAATACGCACCATAGGACAAGTGGTAAACAGCGACAACAGAACCTTTACCGTAGAAATGGAAATAGACAACACCGACGGCGCCATTAAACCCAATGTGCTGGCTGATGTGACCTTGCCTGTTTACCAAAAAACCTCTGCCCTGCTGGTACCCACCTCGGTAATACAACAAGGAAAAGACTTTGACTACGTATATGTAGCCAAAGACGATGCTGATGGCCTTACCGCTGTGAAACAAAAAGTGCAAGTGGGCATGAGCTACGATGGAACCACCGAAATACTGGATGGCCTGACCAAAAATGACTACCTGGTGGCTCTTGGCAGCCGCAATGTAGCCGACAACGAACCGATAAGAGTAGAAGAATAGTTTGTTATGAGTACGGATAACCAACAAAAATCAAGAGAATTCGGGCTAACCAATTTCTCTTTGAAAAACAAAACCAGTGTGGTGATACTGGCCATACTGGTAACAATAATGGGTATAAGTGCCTACCGCAACGTACCCAAAGAATCGTTTCCTGAAATTGTGCTGCCTACTATATATGTAGGAACGGTATTTCCGGGCAACTCGCCTATTGACATGGAAAACCTGGTGACACGCCCTATTGAAAAGGAAGTAAAAGGCGTGAGCGGTATCAAGAAAATTACCTCTACCAGCATCCAAGACTACTCTACCATTATAGTAGAGTTTAACCCCGATGTGGAAATACCCAAAGCGCTACAAGATGTGAAAGACGCCGTGGACCGCTCGAAAAGCGACTTGCCCACCGACTTGGACCAAGACCCCAATATTTTCGAAATCAACTTCTCTGAGTTTCCTTTCATGTTTATAAACGTGGCGGGCGACTACAAGCAAGAGCAACTGAAAGAATATGCCGAGTGGTTGCAAGACGAAATTGAGAAGTTTAAGGAAGTAAATGAGGTAAACATCCGCGGGCTCAACGAAAAGGAGGTACTGATAGCTGCCGACATACAAGCCATGACCCGCAACCAAGTGAGCTTTGGCGATATACAAAATGCAGTGCGACAGGAAAACGTGACCATGTCGGCGGGCGATATTCTCACCGACAACTTTAGGCGGTCAATACGTATTCCGGGCGAGTATAAAGACCCCGAAACACTGGAAAACCTGATTGTGAAAAAAGAGCACGGCAAAACCACCTACCTGCGCGATGTAGCCAAAGTGACTTTTGACTACAAAGAGCCTGAGAGTTTTGCCCGCATGAATGGTCAGCCTGTGCTAACCATAGAAGTAACCAAGCGGAGCGGTGAAAACCTGCTCGATGCGGCGGATGCCATTAATGCCCTTATCGTGCGTGCCAAAAAAGACGGCCATTTTCCTAAGGATCTTGATGTAACCGTGACCAACGACCAATCGGTACGTACGCGCTCAATGGTAAGCAACCTGGAAAACAGCATCATTGCCGGTGTCATATTGGTGGTGCTGGTACTCTTGTTTTTTATGGGTATCAGAAACGCCCTTTTTGTGGGGCTTGCCATCCCGCTCTCCATGTTCATCAGTTTCATTATACTCAGCGCCATTGGTTTCACACTCAATATGATGGTGCTTTTCTCACTCATACTGGCGCTTGGCCTGTTGGTTGACAACGGTATTGTAGTGGTAGAAAACGTATATAGATTGATGGAAGAAGGCATGAATGCCTGGGATGCCGCCAAGCAAGGTGTGGGCGAAGTGGCCATGCCCATTATCTCATCAACCGCTACCACTTTGGCTGCCTTTTTACCCTTGGTTTTTTGGGATAGCATTATTGGTGAGTTTATGAAGTTTTTGCCCATTACGCTCATTATTGTATTAACATCCTCGCTGTTTGTGGCTCTGGTGTTCAACCCGGTGTTTACTTCTATCTTTATGAAACTGCAAACCGCCGAAGACAAGAAAATAAATACCAAGGCTTTGATAATAGGTGTTGGGTTTGTCGTTTTCGGAATTTTGGTAAGGATTATTGGCGGCAAATTCTTTGGCGGACTTATGATAACCTTTGGACTCATTGGTTTTATAAATGCGCTTTTGCTAAAACCCGTTTCCATTTGGTTTCAGGAAACTGCACTGGTTTGGCTTGAAGAGTTTTACGAAAAAACCCTCACGTTTGCCCTTACCAAGCGCCGCCCTATCCTGTTTTTCAGCGGCTCGGTATTGTTGTTCTTTTTCTCAATTGTAGCCGTAGGCGGTTCCGGTTTAAAGATTACATTTTTCCCCGACAGCGACCCCCAATATATAAATGTATATGCTGAGTTTCCTATCGGTACCGATATAACCTATACCGATTCATTGGCCAATGAAATGGAAAAGCAAGTGGAAAGCACCATTGCCGAATACCGTGAAGAAGGAATCATAGAGGCGGTAATAACCAACGTAGGTGCTGGTACAAGCGATCCATCGGCGGGTCCGCAACAAGGTTCATCGCCCAACAAAGCGCGTATCAACATTTCATTTCCTGAATACCATTTGCGCAAAGGCTACTCTACCGCACAAATAATGGATGAAATACGTCATGATTTGGACCGTTTTCCCGGAGTGACCATTACGGTAGAAAAAAACCGCATGGGACCTCCCGTAGGCAAACCCATTAACATTGAAATAAAGGGTGAAAACATTGAAAACCTCATTACCCTTTCAGACGAAATGATGACGCACATACGCCGCTCAGGAATAGAAGGTATAGAGGAGCTGAAAATTGACCTTGAAACCCAAAAGCCTGAATTGATTGTGCACATTGACCGCGAAAGAGCGCGCACCTATGGCTTGTCCACATCAAGTGTATCGCAGGCTTTGCGCACGGCCCTTTTTGGCTCAGAAATAAGCAAATACAAAGAAGGCGAAGATGATTATGAAATAAACCTGCGCCTGAAAAACAAATACCGCTACCACCTGAGCAACCTGATCAACCAACAAATTACTTTCCGCGATCAGGCAACAGGCCGTGTATATCAAATTCCTATTTCGGCGGTGGCCGATTTGGAATACAGTACTTCGTATGGCTCAATACGCCGCCGCGATCTGGACCGCGTGGTAACCGTTTACTCAAATGTGGAAGAAGGATACAATGCCAACTTAGTGGTTCAGGAAATAAAAGACGCCCTTGCCGACTATGAAATGCCCGAAGGCTACAGCTTTAAATTTACCGGCGAGCAGGAAGAACAAGCTGAGTCGGGAGCCTTTTTGGGTCGCGCCATGATGATTGCCGTGTTCCTGATTTTCCTTATTCTGGTTTCGCAGTTCAACTCTACCAGCAAGCCATTCATCATTATGGCTTCGGTGGTCTTGTCAACCATTGGTGTGTTTTTGGGCTTGGTAATTGCCAACGACGATTTTGTAATCATCATGACCGGTATAGGTATTATATCGCTGGCCGGTATTGTGGTAAACAATGCCATAGTGCTTATAGACTATACCGACTTGGTGCGGGCGCGTATGAAAGATGAATTTGGATTGGGCGAAAACGAACGCCTGCTACCTGATGATTTTGTGAAAGCCATTACTGAGGCGGGAAAAACCCGTTTGCGTCCGGTATTGCTTACCGCGCTTACCACGGTGCTTGGCTTGGTGCCCCTTGCCATTGGATTGAACGTAGATTTCTATGGCCTCATCCGCGATTTTGAACCCGAAATATATTTTGGTGGCGACAACGCGGCTTTCTGGGGTCCTATGGCATGGACCGTTATTTATGGTCTCACCTTTGCCACCTTCCTTACGCTGGTAATTGTGCCGGTAATGTATGTGTTGGTAGATCGTATGAAATTTGCCATAGCCGGCAGAAAATCGAAAAGTTAGTGTTAATAATATTATAGTTTGGTTTGTAAAAAAGCCCTGACTGCATAGTCAGGGCTTTTTGTTTTTATAGCTGTATGGGGGGCTAAAACTTCTCACCATTTGCCCATTCAAAATAACGGGTCTTTGTTGCAGCCATCAATACCCTCGGTACACCACTTCTTCATTGCAGCCATCAATATCCATCACCACAATTTCATCATTTTTATACAGCCAACCATTGTAGTTTGTTAGCTTAGCATCCTTGCTATATTCACAATGCGTGCGCAGCGCGTATATATGCTGCCCGTCTTCGCTTATGGAAATATCGCTATACCTATAGTTGTCGCAAGCTTTTTTAATTCGTACTATATTGTGTTTATTTACCGTAGCGTAGTGTATGCCTGAATGTTCGTTGGCCATAAACAATACATTTTTGTTGGGATGCCAATAGTAAGAGAAGTAATCCATGTGTTCTTTCATCTTAAAATTGAACTGCCATTTTTTGGCTAATGTACCTGTATCGCCATCAGGCACATGGTAATAGGTAATGTCGCCATTTGGCCTTAAGCAGTTTAAATACATATCTTTACTAAATCGAACCTGGTAATAATTAAAGTAAATTTTATCAAGGTAATCGGCAATCGTATCGATATCCCCGCTCTCAAAATCCATCATATAATATAACCTTTTATTATTTGAGTAATAGGCTTCAAACCCTATTTTACCATTACTCTTTATCCAGGTCATTCCACTTGTAAACTCCACGTCTGGAAGTTCCTTTAGTTCCTGACTCCCGCTGATGGTATTTATTCGCGCCATATAACCTTTACCACCCTCATTGTAGTTCAAATAAATATTGTTCTTATGGTCCCAACAATAATGGACCATACCCAATTCAAACCCGATAATTGAAGACAAAAAGGTCTTGGTGTTGCCTACAATATCATATAAAACAAAGCGCCAGAGCGTATCATCAGCAGCATATTGCTCTTTATAAAAGAGCTCAGTAAATGCAATCTGATTGCTATTTGCGGGGTTTATTTGTGGATTATAAATGTTATACGTGTTGGTTTTGTACGATTCCCCACCAAGAACGTAAAATGATATTCCGGTATTTGTATCTTTAATTTTAGGGTAATTTTCACAATCGCATTTTCCATCAACCATTGGACAGTCGCTACAACCCCAGGGATCGTTGTATTTGCGGCAGGAAAAACCTATAGCAAACAGACAATATAGGAGCCAATGCCAATTACCTGAGTATTTCATATTTGGTTTTCTGTTTCATTTTACCAAAGCTATGAAAATTATTGCCATTATTACACTACGGCCTGCCAACGACTGTGCCGTCCCAATCTTCAAACAACACTTCTTCGTTGCAGCCATCTATGTCCATTATTACGAGCTTGGTGTTTTCTGAAATATAAGTACCGTCCCTTTCTGCCTTGATGTCCTTTCTTGAAACTATGATTTTATCCCCTAATGGCGAAATACTGAAAATGCCATACTGCCGATTGGGACAGCTTTTCTTTATTCGGTATTGTTTCTTTTCTCCTATGGTTATTTTAAATATACCATCAACTCCATTACAACCATATAAGTCTTTTGCATTAGGGTGCCACTGTAAATGACACCCAATTATTGAATTCTCCTGATTATAAAACCCAATGCCACTGCTGGATTCTAACCATACATCTTCAGTATTATTGTTTAAATCAATAAAATAAAGAGTGTTGTCAACATTTACAGCAACATTATTTTTTGCTGACCACGCAACACTTGACCCAAGATCGGATTTATCCTTTAAAATAGGAAGCGGTTTAAGCTCAAGCTCGGGATATGTTAAAATTGCTAATCTATATCCATCATACTTTTGTCTTAACCAAGCTTTGGTTGATGCATCAAATATTTGGGTAATCCAGCCTAATAATCTGTAATCAGTTGGAGACCAAGTGGTGCCTGAAAGAGCTAATTTTGGGTAAGTCCCGCATGTTTCATGATTGATTGTACAGATTGTGCCCAAATTTTCCAATAAACGTCCATCATAAGAAAGTTCAAAGGCAAGCTGCCTAATAGTTTCATCTATATATTCAATAAAACGGTGTTCACCCGTTACTAAATTGGCAATAACTCTGTGTGGTGCTGGTTTGTTCTCTCCATTAATAACCAAATTAAATATGACTTCGTTAGAATTGGCAGGGTTATATTGCGGACTGTAACGCTCAACCCCTTCGTAAACTCGGTATTCGATATCAATATCATTATCCGGATGGATAGCATCATCAACGTTGCGGCACTCATTTTCAAAATTGAATTTTTGTTCGCGGGCACAACGACATGTACGGGTATCTTTATAACAGCTCGCCAACAATCCCATCATAATGACAGCTATCAATCGCCAGATTTTCAAGATTTTTTCTGTTTCATTTTACCAAAAATATGAAAATTATTGCCATTATTACACTACGGCCTGCCAACAACTGTACCGTCCCAATCTTCAAACAACACTTCTTCGTTGCAGCCATCAAAACAAAATTTCATTCTCTCCATCAACTTACTCAAACAATAGGCGCTCATTGCAGCCATCAATATCCATTATATACAACTTTTCATCATAATAATTCCAACCAATGAAACGATTCGGCGCAATCGGCCCGGCATTTCTACTGACTGATGGCGGGGCTCCGTAAACAATGTGCTTTCGTAAAACGACTATTTCCTTTCCATCTCCTGAAATATCGATATCCTGATACTGCCAGTTTTCACACGATCTCTTAAGCCTAACAACATTCAGATGCCCCACTCGCGCATAGTACAGTCCCTTGTTTGATATAGTTAAATACAAGGTATTCTGTTGTGGATGCCATTTGAATTTTGCTATGCCATCGCCATTCCAGTTATTGAATTGATAATATGACGCCATAAGTCTATCTTTCCCGGAGTTTGTGTTATAATATTGTATGGCTGTGCCCTTGTCGTTGTATTTATATAGATATAAATCTTTGCTCCATTGTACGTCTGATGGAAAGTTGACATTCGGTTTAGTGTAGTATCCTGAAAATGTATCAACATCGTCATCATCAAAACTATACAAAAAATAATAAACCTTTCCTGCTCCGTTTGACCACTCAAACCCAACTCTTCGGAGAGATTCAATCCAAGTGACTTCCTTTACACTACCGCCTTTAAAATATTTAGCATCACTTTCAAAGGTTCGCGTACTGAATTTGTAAACACCACCGCCTTGCATTTCATTACTGTATGACTGGAAGTAAAGGTTTTCATCAAAATCCCAAGTATACGCATTTGGCCCATCACTGGTAAATTCATAAAGTTCTTCAGAACTGTATTTTTTCTTAGCTGCTCGATCGTAAATGAAAAAACCATTGCTCACTACCTTGTTATTTTCAAACTTTGTTTCGTAAAAAGTTATTTGATTAGGATTCGCGGGGTTAAAACGCGGCATTTTTATTATCGAACCATTACTGTCATAGGAACTAGGCCCTCCGTCCCAAGGTCTTATGCCTCCTGAAAATGTATCTTTGGGGTTCTTTACTTTTTCACATGCACATTCGTCCTTTTCTATGGGACAGTCGCTACAACCCCAGGGATCGTTGTATTTGCGGCAGGAAGTATTCAAAATGGAGCTGAATAGTAAAAGGAAGCCCGCCCGATATAAATTTTTCATGTCAACTTTTTTGCATTCTTTGGCTAAGGTAATTTTTTTGAATCAAAACAGCTGCGTTGCCGTTTCAATCCAAAGCTAAACCCATGGGATAAAAGTATTTTTTGCCTGATGAAGTATTGATTCATATCTAATCTAAGACCGTTGATTGCGAAAATATCCCAGCGCATTGGATAGGCACCGGGCTTCTCTGAAAAGCACCATTGGGTCTTCATTAAAATCTCTTTCAAATCAATCAGCCTTTTTGGTTTCCTGTACCAAATAGCAGCAATGCGCGTTTCATTCACATATTTATCAACTTATCTCATTTGAAATAAAGCTAGTTTTGAGCCATGCAAACGCAAGCCATTTACGAAGTATTTAAAAACTCAAGCGGAGTTTCTACCGACACGCGAAAAATTGAAGCCGGACAATTGTTTTTTGCGCTGAGTGGACCAAATTTCAATGCCAACAAATTTGCCGCACAGGCACTGGAAAAAGGCGCCATAGCCGCTGTGGTAGATGATGAGGCTTTTGCCACCGATGAGCGGTATTTTTTGGTTGACGACTGCCTGTTGCAGCTGCAAGCCCTGGCCAACCACCACCGCAACCAACTCAACTGCACGGTGATAGCCGTGGGTGGCAGCAATGGAAAAACCACCAGCAAAGAACTAATTGCGCGTGTGTTGGCTACCGAGTACCCTACTTTTTACACACCGGGCAACTACAACAACCACATTGGTGTGCCGCTGAGCCTGCTTATGCTACAGCCCCAACACGAATATGCCGTGATAGAAATGGGCGCCAACCACCCCAACGAGCACAGCCTGCTTTGCCAAATTGCCGAACCTGATTTTGGGCTCATAACCAACAACGGCAAAGACCATTTGGAAGGTTTTGGCAGCTTGCAGGGCGTAATAGATGCCAACCGCGAAATATATACTTACCTTGAACTTGCGCACAAAGCGGCCTTTGTGAATGGAAACGACGAAGTGCTGATGCACAACGCCGAACACCTGGCGCGTATAGTGTATGGCCAACACAAAGAAAGCCTGTGCGAATCGCGCTTGGTGGCCCCCTTCCCTTTTACCAAGGTGTCGCTCACCTTTTATCCCGATGGAAAAACCATTACTATTGACAGTCAACTATTTGGCTCCTTTCAAAAAGACAACCTTAGTCTGGCCGCCTGTATAGGTTATTATTTTGATGTGCCTTTGCCACAAATAAAAACAGCACTCGAAAGCTACCGCCCTGCCAATATGCGCACGCAAAAACTGGCCTGGCACGGCAACGAAATTTTGTTGGATGCCTATAATGCCAATCCCAGCAGCATGATGGCTGTGCTAAGTGACTTTTGTGACTTTGAGCATCCTAAAAAGGCGGTTATTTTGGGCGATATGTTAGAAATGGGAGATGCATCTTTTGCCGAACACCAGGCGGTTGTTGACTTTCTCGCCCGGCAACACCTTGACTTTGTGGCGCTTGTAGGCAGCGAATTTGCAAAACACCAACACGGCGGGTTCCATTATTTTGGCGAAGCATACGAAGTGAGCAATTGGCTGCGGCAAAACAACTTTGCCGGCTACAGCGTGCTTATAAAAGGCTCGCGCGGCCTACAGCTCGAAAAAATACTTGAATAACATGCGCACAGGCTTTCCGCTGTTGTTTTTAATTATTATTCCACAGCTGCTGTTTTCACAAAAAAAAAGCTACCAGCAACCGGCCTTGTGGAGCGCTTTTATTGTAAAGAAAAAAGTGAACGACCAATTTTACCTGCACAATGAGCTGCGCTACCGATTGATTGAAAAGCTTAACAACCCCATGCAGTTTGTGCTGCGCCCTTCCGCTCATTACACCCCCAAAAAGTGGATCGATGTGTCGCTGGGATATACTTTTTCGCATGGTTTTCCCTACGCCCCGCACCTTACGTTTAAAGGGCAAAACGAAAACCAATTGTTTGAGCAACTGACACTTAGAGCTGAAAAAGGGCATTGGCGAGCTGATTCGCGCATGCGCTATGAAAACCGGTGGATACGAACCAAAAGCGGAAATGATGTTTCGCAAAAGCAAGCGAACCGCTACCGGCACCAACTGGCCCTGCACTACAAGGCGGGCAAATACAGTTTTACGCTCTATAACGAATATTTTGTGATTTCAAAAACCAAGGGGCTGCGCCTGCACCAAAACTGGACAGGTTTTGATGTGGGGCGGAAATTGGGCGAACACACCACCGCCTCGGCCGGACTCATGCAATGGTACCTGTACCGCAGCGAAACACTGTATGAGTGGAACCACGTGCTGCGGCTGGCGCTAAGACTTGATTTGTAGCGCAAAAGCCATCAGGCAGCAAAAAATAACCTATGGAGCTGCGATGAACTGCCAATAAATGCCCTGTAAAAAAGGCGTGACCGTACCTTTGCGGCAATTAATAAAAACCCATGGAAATAAAACGCCCGAGCGACTCAATAACCACTATGACCAACCTGGTAATGCCCAATGATGCCAATATTGTAGGCAATCTGTTTGGCGGAAAACTCATGGAGTGGATGGATATATGTGGTGCGCTATCGGCGGCACGTCATTCAAAAAATGTGTGTGTTACCGCCTCGGTAAACAATATTTCTTTTGCCAAACCCATACACTTGGGCGAAACCGTGACCCTCGTGGCGCGGGTGGTGCGCGCTTTCAACACCTCAATGGAGGTATATATAGAAGTGTATGCCGAAAACATAAAAAAAGGTACCAAACGCAAATGCAACGATGCCTATTTTACCTACGTGGCGGTTGATGAAAACTACCAAACCGTAAAAGTACCTGCCATACAACCACTTAGCGAAGAAGAGCAAGAGCTGTTTGAACTCTCGCTTCTGCGCAGGCAATTGAAACTGCTGATGGCCGAAAAAATAACCCTGAAAGACGCTCCCGAGCTGCGCGCACAAATGGTTGAGTGGATGGAAACATCGAAGGGCTAGCCTTGTTTGTGAAAACACTACTACCAATATCGACCGTATTCCAGCATTTTAAGCCAAATCCAGCGGATGCATTATGCACCATTGGCTTTTGTGTTGCGGAAGCAATGCGGTATATTTGACCACCAACACAAATGGTAAATTTGGCGTCTAAAACGGAAAAATTGAAATTGAAAAACAGCCTTATACTCATCATGTTGGGCTTTGCCTTTTTGGCAAACTCTTGCATTAAGGATACAGTGTACTACAAAACGGTAAGTCTGCGGCAAAAATTTGCTTCTTCATTGAAAGCAAGTAAAAAGAGCTGGTATTATGACGAAACCGACAGTTTTTCCATGATAGAATTCAGGAATATTTTAAGAGACGACATGGCCGAAAACCATGTAACGGATGACATGTTGGGCAATTTTAACTTATCGGAAATACATATAGAACTGCAAGACAAAAAACACACAACATTTGGTTTTGCCGACTACATTGAAGTACATACCGGTGGTACGGGCTATTTTTCGCCTGTTCTTGATTATTCTGACAGCTATCAACGTCATAGTGTAATAGATATTAAAGTCAAAAATGACAGGCTCAATTCTAATGACAGCATCGGATACAATCTCGGAAGTATTGTAAAACACAAGCCGATTGTAATTGTAAATTTTGATAATGTAAATTCTTCAGATACCATTAATGTTATTTTCACGCTTACCTACCAAGGCAATGTACCATATTACAATAAATAACAAAACACTATGCGAATAAACACCAGTTATATCACTTCTATTTTCACCATAGGCTTACTCATTTTTTCAGGTTCGTGCGGCGACAAACTGCACAAATACACCCAATTTACCATTGACTACAGCAGCAGTTTTGTAGTGCCGTCAAACTCGGGGCTCAGTTTGCCGCTCGATTTTTATACCCCGGAAACCGAAACCAACTCAGAACAGGAATTTGCGGTGAACAATACCCGAAAGGATTTGCTGGAAAAAGTTAATGTAAAGAGCATTAAATTGAAAATAACCTCGCCCGATGGACAAACCTTTGGTTTTTTAAATGATGTATATATTTACCTGAAAGCCGACGGCCTTGACGAAGTACTTGTGGCACAGCGAGAAAATATTCCATCGGATGTTGGAAGCACTCTTGATTTGAACGTGATGGACCAAGACCTGCAGGAGTATATTAAGAAGGATAAATTTACCTTGCGGGCAAAAACCATTACCGACAAAGTAACCAACCGCGATGTGGCTATTCAAATAAATACACAGTTTTTTGTTGACGCCAAAGTATTGGGACAATAGATTAAACTATTTTATAATGAAAAAATTGAAATTCACCCTTCTTGTTCTCTTGTTTGTGGCAGGTGCTTGTATCAAAGACAAGGCCGTTTATACCGACATCCAATTCGCAGCAAAATTCAATGCACGTATTCCGGCAACCGGGGCGCGTTCATTCCATAGGTATCAATTGCCAATGAATAGTGTACCCTCTGAGGCAGACTCTATTTTGTCTAAATTAAGTGCTGACCAACACTTGACCAATGCCTGGGTTGACAGTTTGGTTTTTCAGGTAGTGACTGCTGATAAATATTGGGATAATGATGTTGATTATTTATACGCAACAACACTTGACTCTACCTTGGCATTTGTCCCCGGAGGTTATAGCATTAATTATCATACCAAAAGGCACACATTCAGCTTAATGCCTATTTCAGAATACCCGGTTAGTTATTCATCGCTTATGGCGAATAGAGAAAATATGGTTGTTAATGTGCGGATTTATGGTGAGAGAGCAAATCCAATCTACTTCAATATTAACGCGTATATAAACGGTGAAGCTGTGGTGTATGAATAACTAAAGTATTTGGGGTTAACTATAATATGCGCTCTATACTTTGATTAATGAAAAGTCAAATCAGCTCGCGCATTGAGTTATGGTCAGAATTTTCATTTTTATGTAATAAGTACGGCTCATTTTCTTTTTAGCGGAGAAATAATCAAAATTCCACCCGTATCAAAAACTTAATGATCTCGCCTTGGCGAGAATGACTTTTTCATTCTTTTTTGTCAAGTAAATGCTTTGGCATTCATAAGCACCTTTAAGAAACAATCAAACTGCCGCACATAATAAGGACAGAAACGGAGCAATGAGCCACTACCAAAAAGGGTTGCTATAATTTTACAAATCGAAACAAATCCCTAGTTATTATCCGATTTGGGGAGTTGGCATTTACCGCCAGGTTGGGCAAACTGATTCAGAGTGTTGGCAATTCTGTCAATTACCGCTCAAGCCGCTCGGGCTTTTACTTTTTTCATTACCAAAAAAGTAAACAAAAACGCTAGAACTCAGTAAACTCACACGCCAAGGCGTGCTCAGACAGCACTGAGTTCCTT
>WGNN01000086.1 GCA_016124515.1 bacterium | reverse complement strand
TGCGGTTGAAGTTGATGATGCCCTTGGCCAGGTTTTGCATTTGCAGCCCGGGGCTTTCGCTCATAATGGCCAAGTTGCCCATGAGCTGTCGTTTGGCGCGCGAAAGTTGCACAGGACCCATTTTTACAGTTTTGAGCAGGTGCAATTCGCGGTTGATTACTTCCAGGGTTTTTTTGAGGTTTTTTTGGTCGCAGCCAAAATTTATCATGAAAACGCCGCTGTCGTCAAAGGTTTGGTAGCTAGAGCCAATGTGGTAGCAAAAGCCATATTTTTCGCGTACCGAAAGGTTGAGTCTTGAGCCCATATTGTTGCCGCCCAGCACATTGTTGAGCAACATGAGGGTGAATCTTTTGGGGTGGTAGCGGTGGTAGGCCGTGCCGCCAACTATGCAGTGCGTTTGCTGGAAGTCTTTTTCGAGTTGCAAGTTGAACACGCTGCCTTCCACAGCATTGGTGCGTGCCAGGTAGCTGCCCTCGTTTTGGCCGTGGTTCAGGTATTGTTGCGCCAATTGGTCCACGCGCTTGGCCGATACATTGCCCGCCACGGCAAACACCATGTTTTCGGGTTGGTATTGGTTTTTGAGAAATGATTTGAGCACCGCCTGATCTATTCCCTGTAGCGAAGTTTTGCTACCCAGAATGTTGTAGCCCAGCGGATGGTTTTCGTAGAGCCGCATAAAAAACTCATCGTAAATGCTGTCTTCAGGGCTATCTTCATACATTTCAATTTCTTCAAAAATCACCTTACGCTCCTTGTCCAGTTCTTTGGGCTCCAACAACGAGTTGAAACACATGTCGGAAAGGAGGTCAAAACTTCGGTCAACATATCGTTTGAGGCTTGAAGCGTAGTAGGCGGTTACTTCGCGGGTGGTATAGGCATTCAGTTCGCCCCCCACCGATTCTATGCGGTTGAAAAGCTGCGAGGCGCGACGTTTTTTGGTGCCTTTAAACAGGGCGTGTTCTATAAAATGCGCCGAACCATTGAGCAGCTCAGTTTCATCGCGGCTACCGGTTTTTATAAACAGGCCGCAGTGCACCAGTTGGGTCGATTTTATGGGTTGATGCACCACTCGCATGCCATTTGCCAGGGTGCTGAGGTGGTATTTAGGATTGTTTGTCATGGTAATATTTGTCCATTATTCGGGCAAGCCGGTGGTCTTTTTCCGTTATGGTGTTTCCGGCATCGTGGGTGCAAAGTTGCACTTGTACTTTGTTCCAGCTATTGGACCACGTGGGGTGGTGGTTCATTTTTTCGGCTTCAATGGCCACTTGGGTCATCCAGCCAAATGCATCTACAAAATTGTCAAATACAAATTCTTTGTTCAGGCTGTTGTTTTCTTCTTTCCACATAGCAAAAAGTTGTGCAAAGGTAACGGCAAGCACCCGCCTGTGGTTTTAATTTAAATGTTTTGTGTAGGTTAATACTTGTCAACTGTGGCCAAATGCATAAAAAATGGAAGTATCGCAAAACAGGCAGCCAAGGTTTGCGTTATTTTGAATTTCTAAAAATGTTTCGGCAACTTGTATCCATATCGTGTTTGCTGTGTGCGCTTAGCCTGCAGGCGGGTGCACAGATAAGTGCGCGAAGCATAGACCTTGGTGTGGGCGGTTTTTATTTCGGTTCCCCGCTGGTAATATCGTATGGTGGTGCTTCGCTGGCCGGCACCAACAGGCAATCGCAGCTAAATGGGCAGTTGGGTGCTTTTATCTCAGACAACTTTGCCCTTGGGCTACGCTGGCGCAGCGATATGGAATTGTTTCAGGTAGAAAGGCAGTTTTTTAACCAACAGACCCACACGTATGAGCCTTACAAACATTTCAGCAAATCGCAGCTGTATGGACTTTATGGCCGCTACTACCTCGACTTTGGCCGACACCTTGCCGTTTTTGCCCATGCCGAATTTGGAATTGGCAGCTCGCTGATAAGGGTTACAGAGCAAAACAATGCCGGCGGTGTTGACTACAACAAATACCCGCGCAGCCTGACCGACAACGCGCTGGGGCTGGGCCTGGCTTTGCGTCCGCTGCCGGAAGTGGGGCTTGAAATAAGCTTGCTGCGCCGAACCCGAGCGGAGGCTTATTTTCCGGGAAGTGCTACTAGCGGACAAAAGCAAGTGGAAACCTACGGTGGCTATGAAATGCGCATTGGACTCAGACTCAATTTCAACTTTTTTGACTGGGCGGCACAGCGCAAAGTGATTCCGCCGGGCAATCCTAAGTTTTGACAATGTTAAATTTTTCGTATTGTGTATAAAAAGGGGTGAAACACAACAATTTCAGTAAACACATTGTGTTATGTTTACGTTAAATAAACACCAACAGCCAATACACAGTATATGAAAACGCCCATTCTCATCCTCATTTACATAGTTGCCTACATCATTTACCTGATACTCAACATTATTTATGCACCCTTGCGGGCTATTGAAAAGTCGCAAAGTTTTGTGAGCCGCTTTGGCAATGCCGTGTAATATTTGACTTTCAAAAAGTTGTAGTCGGCAGCAAAATGCGCCGACTAAAAACTCATCTGCTACTTACTTTGGGGCAAGTACTTCTACTAATTTTGACCGCTCAAAACCGCATTGCATGAAGTCAAAACCATTGGCCGTTCTCTTTATCACCATTCTTATCGATTTGCTGGGCTTTGGAATCATTATTCCCATATTGCCCATTTATGCCAAAGAGCTGGGCGCCACCGATGCTATGGTAAGTGTGGTTGGCTTTATTTTTCCCTTGATGCAGTTTTTGTTTTCGCCGTTTTTGGGCAGCGTGAGCGACAGGTTCGGACGCAAACCCATCATATTGGGTAGCTTGCTGGTAAACGTGCTGGGTTATTCGCTTTTTGCAAATGCCATTAGTATTCCGCTGTTGTTTGCCGCCCGCTTGCTCAATGGAATTGGCTCGGCCAACCTGGGTGCGGCGCAAGCCTATATTTCTGACGTGACCGAACCCGAAAACCGAGCCAAATCATTCGGGATAATTGGTGCTGCTTTTGGTTTGGGTTTCATATTTGGTCCGCCTTTGGGTGGGGTTATCAAGCAATTTTACGGCATTGAGGCGGTGGGCTACACCCTTGTGGCCTTGTGTGTTGTCAATTTGCTGGTGGTATATTTTTTCCTTCCCGAGTCGCTCAAAGACAAATCATTTGCCAACAAACTGCGCATCAATCCTTTGGGCGGGCTCAACCTGGCTTTTACCCAACAAAAACTGCGCAGCCTTATTTCCATGAACTTCATTTTTATAATAGCTTTTGCCTTGATGCAACTGGCATCAGCACTTTTGTGGGCCGAGAAATACAAGTTGTCTGAACTTGAAATAAGTTATGTTTTCATGTACATTGGCTTTGTATCGGCACTGTTTCAAGGCGGTGTAGTGGGTATTGTTTCCAAAAAAATTGGCGAAGAACGCATGTTGGTGCTGGGCAGTATTTCCATGGGGCTTGGTTTGGCTATTTTGGCCACGCCGTCGCCCGCTTGGTTTGTACCTGTAGAGCTGCTCTCCATGACCCTTATAGCTTTTGGCAATTCAATGCTCATGCCGGCCACTACCTCCTTGGTTTCAAAATACAGCGACAAAAAATCGCAGGGTATCATGCTGGGAATCAACCAATCCATTGGCTCGTTGGGCAGGGCAGTGGGCTTTTTGCTCAGCGGAAGCTTGTATGGTATTATTTTCTTTTTGCCTTTTGCCACAGGCGCTGTTATGATGGTTGCGGTTATGTTTTTGGCTTTGGCGTTCAACCGCAAAAAGTAGCAAGCTCCTTTTTATTTCCATATAACTTTTCCGCTAATCTACCTTGATGAGCCTTATTTGCAGGTTTTCAAACTTCAACAAATAAACCGCCGCGGGCAGCCCGTTGGTTTCTATGGTGCTTGGGTTTTGGGTTATTGTTCCCTGCGCCACCAATTGTCCGCAACTATTGTAAATGCTATATGATTTGCCAACAAATTGCGGTGCCTGCAAAAGGCAATTGCCCGAGGTGGGATTTGGGTACAAGGCTACATTTCTAAGCGCTAATTCATCAAGCGAGGAGGTTTGAACCACGGCTATTTGCCGCGTGTAAAGGCGCGAAACATTGCCTGAAGGGTCGCTTACGCGGTAGCTGATGGTAAAATTGCCGGTACTTTGCGTATTTACAAAGCTCCCGCCTTTTGCTACTTTAAGCTGTGTGGCATTATAAAAATTGTCGAAATACGAAATGCCTGTATCTATATAATTGCTCCAACGCTCCACAGTGATTTTGTGTGCACCAAGCAGTTTAACCGTTGGCGCTACACTGTCGCCCACAATAATGGTTCGTCGCGCATCGGCAATATTGTTTTTTCTGTCAATAGCGCGGTAAATAAGGCTGTAGGTTGAGAGTTCATTGGTTTTTCCGGCCCAGCTTCCGGTGCTTATTACCTGCACATTGGCCGAGTCGTTGTCGAAATAATAATAGCCTGAGTCAACATAGTTGTTGTCATATACCTGAATAAAAGCCGTATCGGGGCCATAAAGATAGATTTGGGGTGCCAGGCTGTCGGTCACAATTACCCAACGCCTGGTGCAGGTTTTGTTGCCCGAACTATCGGTGGCACAGTAGCGCAGGAGGTAAATGCCAAATTTTGAGGTATCAACCGCCCCGGTCTTCGTAATTTTTGGATTGGGGTCGTTATCGTCGGTAACTATAATACCCGGATCATTAAAAGGCAGGTTAAGGTTGGTATAAATAGTATCGCCTTTTATGAGTTTTATTTGCGGCTTTACCTTGTTGCCCACCACTATGTAGCGTTTTTGGGTGCTTGTATGCTTGTCGCTGTCTGTTACAATGTAGCTCAGGGTGTAGGTTCCGGCCACGGTATTGTCCACACTACCCGATTTTTTCACCAAATGGCTAATGTTTCCATCCTGTGGGTCAAGGGCTATAAAACCGGATTCTGTATAAAAATCGCCCAAATTGATGGTATCGCGCAAATTGCCTGATAAGCGCAGCTCAGGATAACCGCTTTTGAGTGTGCCTATTTGCAGCGGATAATCTTCTACTTCGCCGTAGCCTTTTGTATTGCAGGCACCGTTTAGTTTTAGCAACGAACAAGTGCTGATGCGCATGCGTGTGGAACCGGTTATGCTGTTTTGAGGCACGGTCAGGTAAACCGAAATTTTGTCGCTGTCGTGTTGGGGGCTAAAGAAAACGAGTTCTCCTTTGTCATCAAAATCATAATCGCCGTTAAAGTCAATATATATTTCTACCGACTTGGCATCAGGGCTGTTAAAACTCAGGTTCAGTTTGTATTTATTGCCTTTCAAAACGTTGAAAGGCTTATAACCATAATATTTGTAATTGTTGTTGGCTTTTGAATGGTAACTTTTTCCGGCAAATTCTACGGAATTGATGCCTAGACTAATGCCCATTGCACGTTTGGGTGTGCAGTAATTTCCTGCATAGAGGCATTGTGCTTTTTTTATTGAGTCAACCGGAATTGTATCAATTTTTTTGAACAATGAAATATCATAAAATCCGCTGCCTTGCACAATGGCTTCGTAGTTGAGAAGGTATGGATAGGTATTGATAATATAGGCTGCTCCGGGGCCCAATTGCCATTCTGAAAATTCGCGGCATGAGTTGGATTCGTCGGTCAAAGTGATGGTATCGTCCATTTCTACAAAACAGCGGCTGAGGCTGAAATCTGTTTTTGTTAGTTTCAGCATGCTGTCAACAAACAATTGTTGGGTAAATGTATCGGTAAGTCGGCACGATGTTTTGGCCACCAAGCTCACACTGTGCCAGCCGGTGGAGTCAAATTTAAAAGCAGGCATAAAACCTTTTACATCGAATGTACCCTTGTGGTCAACATCCCAGGCATATTCTATTGCATTATCTGATTCGTTTTGCGCAATCACCACACGTTGTGTACAAATTGTATCAGGTATAATAAACCGGGCCTGTGGTTTTGTCATGCTGTCGTTTATTATTTCCCAGTCAAGTGCAAAACCATCTGCGGTGGTTGCCGCATAGTCCGAAATTAAATATACGCTTGCAATTCCTGTTTTGGCATTTTTCAGTACGGGAAGGGTGCCATTTGCCGTCATGTCAAGTCCATTGGGATAGTCGTTGGTATTCCAAAGCGGTTTGCCGTTGGTATTGGGTCCATCGTATATTTTCAAATAATCATTGGCGGCTAATTTAAATTCACTCAATTGCAGGGCAATGGTGCCTTTACATGGCTCTATGGTAAAGTAGCAATTTTGGCCGGCTACGTACGGATATTCGTCCCCGCCGGAGTCATACAACCTGCCGAAAGTATTTGAGGATGAGTTGGTTTGACACATGGTTAGTATTTCCCGTACTTCCAGATAGTCTTTTTTACAAATAGAATCGCTGCCG
This sequence comes from bacterium, assembly GCA_016124515.1. Classification (GTDB taxonomy): domain Bacteria; phylum Bacteroidota; class Bacteroidia; order CAILMK01; family JACPUW01; genus JACPUW01. The sequence continues at coordinate 16,757 of WGNN01000086.1, read as the reverse complement.
TGTTTGTTGCTCGCTTTCAGGCAGACGGTATATTTTCCGGTATAATAAATATTCAATGCGGGATTTTGTGTAAATGAATCTTTTTTGGCGTTCCAGTAAAAATTTCTATCAAAATAACCCGGGTTGTATTGCCTGTTTTGCAGGGGCGATACGCTCCAGGTAAATGCCACAGGTTGGTGGGCCGAGGTGTCGAAAAGTAATATATTTTCTCCGGCAGCATATACCCTGCGTGGACTGTAAAAAGCAGCAATTGGCGGAAATTGTGAGCGTGCTACGAAAAATGAATCCATCATGGAATCGGAAGCGGAGCAGGTGGTATGTACCAATTTGAGCTTGTGCCAACCGCCCGACATGGGCTTGTAGTGCAGGTTGATGGCATGGCTCACCAAGCTGTCGTTTACATACCAACTTACAATTTCAGAACCTGTTATTTTTCCCGTGTTTTTTATAGTGTTTATATAATTTCGGTACAGTGTATCAGCCGCATTAAAGGCTGCAACAGGAGTTGTATTTATCACCTGATTTTCATCGCAACCCAACATGGGAGTTATGGTGCAGCGCTTGTCGTTGTCTATATCTACGTCAACGCCGCAATATTGCCCGGCCATTGGAGGCGATGCTTTGCTCAGGTGCAGGTTGTAGCTGCCGGCAAACTTTGGATTGTCGGTGTAGTTTACCTGATTGAAAGGCGAGGTGGCTGTGGCAAACTGCAATACATTGGCCTGTGTGGTTGCGTCAATTCTTGAAAAAAGTGATGATTTTGGCAGGTAGTAGTCGTTGTAGTTCCAGTGGCTGAAAGTACAGTCATAGACTTGGTAAACGGGCAAACCGTATGGCGAGGCAATGATGTTGTTTTCTATCCAAAGCGAGTCGCTATAATAACAGGCAATGAGGGCGTTTTTGGCCAAAATACTGTTGTGCACCAGTTTGGTTCGGTTGCTGTTGTAGAGGTTTAGTGCCACGCCAAAGCTTCCTTCTTGTATAATTTGGTTGTTGGCCAACAGGTTGGTTCCGCTACAACCCGATAGCGAAAGCGGCGATTTGGCAAATATTTTATTGGCGAGAATCGAGGCATTTGAGGCGTTTACCATTACAATACCGTCATTTGCAAAATTCGATGAATCGCCTATTTGGTTGTGCAGCACCTGTGTGCTGTCGTCGCCATCCAGGTAAATAGAATTTACATATTGGTTGGTAAATATATTTTTTGAAATAATATTGGCATACACTCCGTATTTGTAGGCGCCTGCGCAATAAATTCCATAAGCTCCGCCATTAAAAATATTGCTGTCAATCCTATTATAGCTGCCGTTGAAGTCGCCGAAGTTGGCATCTATTTGATTGGAAAACAGCAGGCCAATATTATCTTTAAGCGGTTTTAATGGAAGTTGAATACTCAGGTTGGTAAGGCGGTTGTGTTGGGCATTGTCTTTTATCAAAACACCTGCCGCATAGGCTCCGGTGGCACTAATGGTTATACCACGAATGGTAACGTAGTTTGCGCCACTGAGTATAATTGCAAACTTGTCGGAACTGCCCGTGCCCGGATAATTTATTAGGGCTTTTTTACTCCCTGAAAAAGTAATATTGTGCTGTGCTGAAGCCCCTTTTATTTTTCCAATGGAAATCCGTTCGTAGTAGGTGCCATCTTGAAGTATAAAGTGCACCGGACCTGTTATTCCGCATTTTAGGGCTTTTACCGCGGCGCCAATGCTTTTGAAGTGGCCGGTAGGACCAATGGTGAATTTGCCTTTGATTCCGCTGCACAAACTATAGGTTTTTTCGCTCGGAGCAAGTTCCTCTGCTGTAAGGGCTTCAATAGTTTTAATAATAATTTCAAAATCACCGTTGTAGGCAGCCAGCCATTTTTTGCTGAAGGTAAAATGTATGGTGTCGCCGGGAGCCAATTTTTGCAGGCTTAGCGTATCGGAAATGCTGGTTTTTCCACTGTCGGTGCTGTAGGAAACGAGAATTTTGCTGTTGATGAAAGTATCTGTTCCTGTGTTTTCAAAGGCCACTTTTACCCGGTTGGTATCGCTTGCCACGAGGGGCGAAATTAACTTGATGATTTTCAAATCATGCTTTTGCATCACCAATTCGTAGCAACCCGGGTCTATGCCGCCATCTGCGGGATTGGGGCGTTGGTTGCCTTTTATATCAGTCTTTAAAGCGGTTTTTGCTCCTGAATTGTTGATGGTAGAGGAATGGAACAACAGCGGCGAGTGGTTGTTGAAATGCGGATTGGCCACAAAACCGTGCGTGTTGGCTATTCCGGTTTTTTGAAAAGCTTCAACCGTATAATAACCAATGCCGCTATAAATAATGGGTTTGCTGCACGAGGTTGCGTAAATAGTATTATAGTCAAATAAACTTTGGTTGTTAAACTGCCATTCGCAGCCAATGTCGGCATTGTCAATTTTTATAATGTTGTTGAGCCATTTGTGGCCGGCGGCATTGGTGCAGCCCAAGCCTACATCAGTATGGCGCGATAGTATGGTATTGTGGACTACTGTGACACTGTCGGTTGTGTATAAATACAGCGCGCAACCAAAATTTGAAATGATCTCATTATTGCTGATAATGCTGCGTTCGCCTGCTTGGTGCACGGCATAGTAAAGGGCAAGCGCTTGCCCTGTGGTATTTATTTTATTCCTGTCGAAATTTATTTTATTTGAATTGGTAATGTAATGGGCGGAATATATATGATAACTACTGTCTTGCAGGGTAGAATCAAATTGATTGGATTGGAAGTCAATGTTGTGGTAATAGCTAAGGTTGATGGCCTGAAATGTATGCAGGAAAACATTATTCCTGAGAAATAGTCCGGTTGACAATTCTTTTGGCCTTCCGGAGGCCCTCAGTGCACAAAAAACCTGTGAAAGCAAAGAGTTGGAGATGGTTATACTATCACTTGACTGTATGTCAAAGGCCAAAGAACTGTTGTATTTCGTATTGTAAAAGGCACAGGAATCAAAGTGAATGTTATGGGTTTTTTCGTTGACTTTAATGTTTGTGCTTTTGGCCGCGGTATTATAGTTTTTAATGGTGAGGTTTTTAAATACCAGATAGGCGGTTTGGTTCAAGATAATATTGGGGAATTGGGCGTTGCTTAATACAACTTTGGGGTTTTTCCTGTCTTTGGCCTGAAAAATTATTTGCCGGCGGACTGATGCTCCTTTGATATGGTTTATAGTCAGCGCTTCGGTATAAGTACCGTTTTCTATATTGAATACAACCTGTCTGGCTACTCCGCATTGTAAGGCATCAATAGCTTCGGCAATGGTTTTAAAATCGCCATTTGTGCCAATTTGGTAGCTTCCCTGCAAACCAAAACACAAGTTGAAAGTCTTTTTCGCTTGGCTTACACCCGATGTGTTCGTGGGCCAATCATCAATTAGAATGATAATTTCCTGATCTTGGGCTGTGGTAATTTGCAAGGGAGTTTTGAAACTGAAACTGCTTGTATCGCCGGTTTGGAGCACTTTCAGGTTCAGGCTGTCGTAGGTCCAACTGCTACCGCCGTCGTTTGAGAAGCCAATGCGCAGTTTCTTGTTGAGCAAATCGTATTGTCCGTTGTTTAGCAGTTGGCAAATAACTTTATTATTTCCAAGCTTGGGCGACTGCGGACTTTTCAAGGCATAAATAGCGAGGCTGAGGCTGTCGAGTTTAAACTCATAGCAACCCACATCGGTACCGCGGTCATTAGGAAAAGGGCGTTTATTACCTTCAATATCTTTGTTGATTCCAACATATATTCCTTTGTTGTTGATGTTTTGGGTGGGCGTACAGTTTTCGTTTTTTAGCACAAGGGCATCAAAAACAGCCGTACTGTGCAGGTTCGCCAAAGTGTCGGCTTGCAAAAAATGCCTGAACGAATCGCAAGCAACATTATAATATCCAAATGAATCGCAATTCTGAAAGGCAAAATTGTTATAATCAAATTTTCCGGCAACCAAATTGGTGTCTCTGCTAAGGTAAAAGCCATAAGAACAGCTATCCGCCCAAAAATAATTGTTTAGTATATTGATGTTTTCGTTGTTCTCAATCCTAATAGCTTCGGCCATTTGTCTTGTGGCAAAGGTGTTGTGGTATATATTAACGTTAATGGAGCGGTACACTTGCAGCGCTTCGGTCTTGCCGCGCACATTTACCAAATTGTTTAGCACCAACAGCGAGTCGGAATTTTGGAATAGATTGGCTCCGTATATAAGCAGTCCGCCGCTATGGCCCAATATTTTATTCGCTTCACAAACACCGTTTTGTACACCCGATAAATAAATACCCAATTTGGGCGCCACTGCATAGCTGCCCTTACATACGTTGTGGCTAACCGTAAATGATTTGTTGCCTGACATATAAATTTGGTGGTCGCTGCATGCCACCAAGCGGTTGTAGGTAATGGAATTTCCGTATAGGTAAGTGGCTCCTTTTGCATAGCAATAAATACCGGTGCTTAGGTGCGAAATATTATTATTTGATATGTTGCAATAGTTTGATGAATATACATAAATGCCGTAAGCTGTTTTGAAATTGCCCGTATTGCCTATGATGCAGTGGTTTACCTCCACGTGGTGTGTGTTGGCTATCATTACATTTACCCCCGTTTGGAAGTCGGTATATAAACCCAAATGGCTGAATACAAAGTAGGGTGCGTTGGTATAAATCACATTTGCATTGCTCGTTACGAGTTTTACTTTTTGTGCATTGGCATTTGCCGAGCGGAAGGTAACCGGCTTGTTGTAAGCCATGCCATTGATGCTTGATTTTATTTCAATGTTTTCATAATAGGTTCCGTCGGCAATATCAAACAAAACGGAATCGCTTACCCCTTTTGACGATAGATCGGCAAGGGCGGCTGAAATGCTCTTGTAGTTTCTACTGCCGCTGCTATTTGGGTCAATGGTATAGTTGCCTGCAAGTTGCGCCAATCCAAAAGCAGGTACCATCAGCCAAAGGAGCAACATACCGGTTGCTTTGATTGTATTTTTGGAATTGGTCTTCATCATCTGCTTTTCAAAGCTTAGACGTCATACCTTGCAAGTGGGTTGCGGTAAGCTGCTTTTTATTTTTCAAAAGGAAGCTACTTCAACTACTTGCCGCGGCTGCATGTGGCCAAGGGCTATGTGGCCAATACGCACGCGCAACAACCTGAGTGTGGGAAAACCCACCGCAGCGGTCATTTTTCGTATCTGCCGGTTTTTGCCTTCGGTAAGGGTTATGCCCAACCAACTTGTGGGGCCGTGGCGGGGGTCTCTTATTTTTCTACCCCTTTCGGGAAAATCAGGAGGCGCGTTTATTATTTTGCAAGTGCAGGGCAGGGTTTGGTATTTTTCACCTTTTATACCTATTTCCACCCCTTTTTCAAGGGCGGCCACAGCTTCGGTAGTTATTATTCCATCCAATTGCACCACATATTCTTTCTCAATATTTTTGCTGCGCAGGCGTTCACTTTCTTTGCCATCGGTGGTTAGCAGCAGCAAACCTTCTGAGTCAACATCAAGTCGGCCAATGGCCATGGTACCTTCCGGAAAGTTGTGCAATTCGCCCAGCAGGGCTTTTTTCCGCTTTTGGTTATAAACAAACTGACTCGCCATACCATGTGGTTTGTAAATTATAAAGTGGCGATGTGTGGGTGTGGCTGCTTGCATGTTTGTGTGGCGCAAAATATCAATTTTCAATGGCTATTAAAAAGAAAGCCGCCGAATTTGGCGGCTTTCAGGATTATGTAACAGTATTTACAGATTGATATGCACATGATTTTCAGGATCGGAGTCAGCTGAGTTTCCTGCCTCATCAATCGCAGTCACTTGAAAATGGTATTCAAGATCAGTATCAGTGGTGGTCACAATGTACATCTCATTGATGGTGTATGATGTTCCACTAACATCAATTCTCTTGTCGTAAAATCGCGTAGGGTCATCTTCGGTGAACATATAGACCTCTATTGATTTCAAGGCTTCGTTGTCAGTTACTGTGCCTGTAAAATGAATAGTGTCTCTTGTGCTGTAATGGTCGTGAATAATAGGGCTTGTGATGTTAATAACCGGATTTTCTTTGTCCTTGTAGCAGGCCGAGACCAAAACCGAAAGCCCCAATAGCACGAGTGACATATAAGTGAACTTGTTGTTCATGAAATTAAGTAGTTTGGGTGTTATTAATAGAATACCAGCAGGAAAAATTACCTGCTGAAATAATATGGGGAAAATGATAAAATTGTCGCTCTATTTTAGAGTCCAAAAAGGTATTCCGGTGGTTTAGGTGTCTTCTTTAAAAATCCCGGGAGGGTTAATTCTTTTAAATCGAAAAAATTATAATATGGTTTGGTAAATGCAAGGCTGGCTTCTGTAACCGGTTGGGCTATAGAAAAATCAAAAAACCTGAATTGGAGGATTTTTACCGCTTGTCTGCCTTGTTTTTCTTGTTCAAATTTGAGTCTTTTATATAGTACACATTGACCATTGCAATGAAGTTGTGGTTTGTCTTTATTTACACAAAGATTCTCGGCAATAAACTGTCTATCGGCATAAAACAATCCAATAACCACCGCTTTATGGCAATATGGCCAGAGCATCAGACAAGCGAGTATAATGGTTATTATTTGGCGCAAGACCACTTAATTTTCGCAAAGCTATGGGTCTATCGGCCAAAGGCATTTTGTGTGAGTGAAGAATTTGGAAGTTTTAATTTTCCACCACAATCTTCCGCTCAGTGTGCAAACCGTTTTCACCCGAACATTGCACTATATAAATGCCATTTCGCAGGGTGGGACAAGCAAGCGATAATGATTTCAGGTTGGGGTTTACGCTTTGCTGCATGATGAGTTGCCCTTGCAAGTTGTATAATTTTATAGCAATTGATGAGGCATTTTCAGGCATATTCACATCCTGCAATATTAGGTTTCCATTATAATACGAAGCCATGAAACGGGCCTGTGGTTTTATGGAATTAATCGAAGAAGGAACCACCGAAACCGTAGCACAACTTTGGTTGTCTGAGTAATTTCCTTCTATGGTTACAAGCGCTGTGTCGGTAAGTTGGGCAAGGTAAAAGGCAACACAAAGTTGTGCATCGGTATTGATGTCTTCAGCCTGAAAACTAATAGGGCGCGACAATAAAAAGCTGTCGCCGGGCTGCAAGGCGGCTTGGGTATAGGTGTAAATTTGGGGTTGTTGCATAGCACCATTATAGTTGATATAAAAAACCATACTGCTGTTGGTTGCTACGGCATTGCTGCCTACATTTTTTATTGAAATTTCAAATTGGTAGCTCGAGTCAACGGTCATTACCTGATGGTTGTGTGGCTGTAACAACCTTACCGCTAAATCGTTTTCTACCGATTTTTTTAATATGTATTCAGCCCTGATGGTATCGTTTGCATGGTTTTTATCATCGGCAAAATCAAGAAATATTTCCAATCGCATGGTGTCGTCCGGCTGGTTTGGAAAAGTTACGGGCACAGCCACAGGCGGCATCAGCTTTCCTACAGGTGTGGCGTCGGTATATAGGGCATCGTCAGCCGTTAGGGTGCTTCCACCATTCAAACGGTATTTAATACCAAATTTGGTGCCCTGTGCTACGTGTTCCTTGGGGCTGATGCGCAGCGCAATGGTTCTTGACGTGCCTGCTTTTATTATAGTTTCGTTGGCGGGGTATATTGATACTATGGCTAAATCCTGAGCCTGAGCTGCAAAGGAAATTAAAAGGATACATACAAATGAGGGTAAAAAATGGCGCATGGCAATGAGTTTTGGGTTTAATTCAAAGCTTATAGCCAATGGCTACAAAAAGAGGAAGGCAATTTATAAGTCGTGGATTTTTATCCATAATTGGGCCCAAGTGGCTTGGAAAATTGGCTGTTCAGGTCAGATTTGGTTCAGTATTTCCTTCAATTCGCTCAAAATCATGGCGGTGGCGCCCCATACTATTTTGTTGTTTAGGTTGAAATAAGGAGTGTTTATGCGGAGTCCTTCTGCAATTTTTACCCGGGTATGTTGCACCGTTTGCGGATGGAGCAAAGTCTCCAAATCGGTTTCAAAAAGCTCATGCACTTCAAAGTCGTCTTTTTTCATGTGTGGTTTTTCCTTCGTAAACCCAATGTATGGATGCACCAAAAAGTTGGATGGTGGAATGTAAAGCGTACTAAGCGCCCCGATAACTTCAATTTTTGATGGTTCCACGCCAATTTCCTCTTCGGTTTCGCGCAGGGCGGTAGCCATCAGGTTGCGGTCTTGCGCTTCGTATTTGCCACCGGGCAGGCTCACTTGTCCACTGTGCACCCCCTTGTATTGATGGCGTTGTGTAAGCGGAAAACAGGCCTTGTTTTCCAGCGGAAACAACAAAATGAGCACCGCACCCAACTTGTGTGCTTTGGTGCCAAAGGTTTGCTCTACGCTTTGTTTGCGCCCAAGTGCCGACATTTTGTATTGGGCTTCGGCGCCGGGCAAGGCCCTGTGCTTTAGGCTGAATTCAAGTTTTTCTATGGCTTGGTCAAACTCCACTATAAAAAATTAATTAAGCTTTGCAAAACTCTGTTGCAGGATTTATAAAACCGTAAACTTTGCAACATAAGCTAAAGTTCAAATGCATCCGGTACTCTTTACATGGCACTTACCGCAGTGGTTGCTCAATACCTTCGGTTTTTTACCCGCCGAAATCAGTCCAAAAACCTATGGAACCCTCATTGCCTGTGGCATATTGGCGGCTTGGTTTTACGGAACCTACGAAGCCAAAAAATTTGGCGTACGCAAAGACACCATCACCGATATGTTTTTGTGGCTCATACTTGCCGGTTTTGTGGGAGGCAAATTCTTCTTTTACCTTGAAGATCCGTCATTCTACTTTAGCAACGGCCATTGGCTCAAAAACATGGGCAACGGATTTGTGTTTTACGGTTCCATGTTGTTTGCCTTTCCCACGCTTTGGATATTTTTTAAAAACCGGAAGATTCCACCGCTCAAAATGATTGATGTAATAGCCATTGGCGGTGCCATAGTGCACGCTTTTGGCCGTATGGGTTGTTTTATGGCGGGTTGTTGCCACGGTGTACCAACCGATTCGTGGCTGGGGGTCACTTTTACCGATCCCTTATGCAATGCGCGCCCGCTCGATACACCCCTGCATCCCACGCAATTGTACAGCGTGTTTATGCTCCTTATTATTTTGAGTGTATTGTTTTATATAAAAAAGCACCGCCGTTTCGATGGGCAGCTTTTTCCCGTTTACCTGATGATGTATGCCGTGGGCCGCTCTGTTATTGAAGAATTCAGGGGCGACGAAGCCCGCGGGTTTATTATGGACGGCTGGCTTTCGCATTCACAATTCATCAGTATTTTTATCTTTCTTGGCGCAGCCGCTTTTTATTATTATTTGAGTAGAAAAGCTAAGCAGGCCAACGGAGCAAAAGCTGACCGGGACAAAGCGAAATGGCAAACTCATCAGCCATAAAAACTTCACCATCAAGGTGCGCCGCCACTTGGGTGCTGCATAAAATATGTATTTCCGTGCCTTTTTGGTAGCTTATTTTAGGCAATTTGCTGTGTTGCCCTGCCACCAAAAAGGGCAAACGCCACAGCCTGCCCGCCACCGAAAGTTGTTGGACCAAACATACATCAAGCTTTTGGTCATCAACCCGGGCTTGCGGACATACTTTCATACCGCCGCCAAATGAGGTGCCGTTTCCTATAGTGGCCATAAAAGCCCGTCCATTCATGTGTTTTCCATTTATAGTCATCTCATATTCAAACCCTTTGTAGCCAAACAAACCTTCGGCAATGGCGCGGTAATACGAGCGTACTGAGCCACTGAGTTCCGCCTTGAGTTCGGCGGCTCTTTGGGCCACCGTGCCATCAAAACCAATACCCACCCCATTGTGAAAATACCTTCCGTTGCATTTGCCCAAATCTATTCGTTTTGTGCCACCAAGCAAGGCTGTTTTCAGTTGAGCTTCAGGGTTTTGCTTGCCCGGCAGGGCCCGCGAAAAGTCGTTGCCCGTACCTGTTTGAATGAGTGCAACCGGCAAGTCAAAATGGTTGAATCCGTTGAGGGCTTCGCAAAAAGTACCATCGCCACCTACTACCCACAGTTCATTAAAACTTTCGTTAAAGTGCCTCGCTACCAATTGGTCGGCAAGTTGGTCGTGCGTGGTTAAAAAGCACTGATGGTTGATGCCCTGTTGCTCAAGTGCAGCAATAACCTTTGGCAAAAAGCCCGCGGTTTTTCCATTGCCGGCTGCCGGGTTGGCCAAGAGAAAAATGTTTCGCTGCACAGGGTTCATTTTTTGTACAAATAAAAGCTATTGGCATGTTTAAACTTTCCAAAGTGGCCTTGGAAAACGTTGTGGAGCTAAATACTTGGAAGGCCGTAGTGTTAATAAAACTGACAATTTTCATAGCTTTGGTAAAATGAAAGAGAAAACCAAAGTCCCGGGCAATTGGCATTGGCTTCTGTTGTGCCTGCTTGCTATAGGTTATTCCTGCCGCAAATACAACGATCCCTGGGGCTGTAAGGATTGTCCTTTGGAAAACAGTAGTTGTGATTGTGCCAACTTGAAAACACCGAAGGATACTTTTTCAGGAGATATAAGACCGTATGATGGAGGGCCGTTTTCATATGAGGCAAACGGAGCCAGATTAAGGATGCCCCGTTTCAATCCGGCAAACCCGAATCAAATTACCTTTTATGAAACTAAGTATGAAAACGGTGCTGTAGTACACAATGGTCTTTTCATTTATGACCGCGAATCTAAATCGAAATATAGTTCTGAAGAATTATATGGATATTCATTTGATGGGGCATATACTTGGGATTTAAAAGAAAACCTGTATTTTCAATCATACAGTAGAGAAATGCAAGGCGGAGGAGTATTCAAACTCAATACAAGAACTTTAGAAACGGAAGCGAAATATATAAAGGGCGGAGATGTAAGGGAAGTTACTTGGATTGAAGCACTCCAACGGGTAGGCTTTGAGTGGTCAAATGGAGCAGGCAAGGTTTATTATTTTTTGTATAGTTTTGAAGAAGACGATGTCGATACATTTCCTGCGTATGCCACAGATGTGACAGTGGACTTTCCTTCAGATGTAACCTGGAGTAAAGATTTATACCTATACACCTATAATAAGCGGGGTACAGCCGTCAAGGATTACAATGTAAATTCAGGTAAATATGGATTGTTGGCTTCATACTATCAATTCAATAACTGGAATGGCGATGGCATAGCAAATTTCAAATGGCATCCACAACAGAATACCTTGTATTTAACCATATCAAACAAGGGACTGTACTATGCGCGAGTGGGGCATCTGAATGTTGTTAGACTTAAGAGATCTTGTGAAAACTGGCAGTATGAGGATATCGATATTTCAGGAGATGGAAAAGAAATTGTGGTATTGCGAAAACACAGTACTTATGGCGACCCGCCAAAAGTGGGCGGAAGTGCAGCCACAGCACCAAATAGGTTTGATGGATGGTACTACTTTGACGATAAATTGTATATTATGGATATTGATGGCTGCAATGAGCGCCTATTGTTTGAGTAAGTTGATGGAGAGAATGAAATTTTGTTTTGACGGCTGCAACGAAGAAGTGTCGTTTGAAGATTGGGACGGCACGGTCGTTGGCAGGCCGTAGTGTAATAATGGTTATAATTTTCATAGCTTTGGTAAAATATAATACATACAAAACAAGAAATTCTCCATGAGAAAATACTATTACGTTAATATATTTCTTATTGGCATCTGTTATATTCTTCCATCGTGCGACAAGACATCAATAAACGGCCCCCGACCGCGAGAACCACATTTTGATTTAAAGGATGAATGTCATTCGTTGAACCTTCCTCTTAACAACCTGGGTTTTGAGTATTTTCAAACAGGAGTCAGGTACGACCAACCCCATTTCAATCCACACAATCCTGATGAAATTCTCTATCACATCCGTGGCGAGAACGAAAAAAACAGAGTGGAAGTTTACAATATAAAAACCGGAGCAAAAAGGACATTGCTTGAGTTACAAAGTGGAACATTGGAAATTGATTGGGGTCGTGCCGGCTGGATTGCAATTTCAAATTACCGTGATATGTACCTGATAAAAGAAGGTGGTACAGAATTGCGAACCATATCTGTGCCTGAGGAGCCCGGCTACAGTTGTGCTGAGCCCGATTGGAACCCGGACGGGACAGTAGTTGGTTTTCCATTCGGAGGGGACAATTTGGGACTATATGGTATGTACCTGCTTTTTGATATAAGTACCGACGAACTTGATACCTTTAACTCATATGTGGATGTACTCAATTATACCCGGCCACTGGCATGGTCATCTCAGAATAAAATGTATATAGTACTGCCATATAACGCAAGTGATAAATCCTTTGGAATAGGTTGTGTGGATATGACTAATCTGCAAATAGAACTCATCTTTAAAAATGAGGAAGATAAGAGAATAAGGTGGGCAAAGCCTGGAATAGGAGTTGATGATGTTCAATGGAGCCCTGGTGGAGATAGATTGTACACTACCGGAGGTCCCATTTTCTGTTATCCAATGTATGAAGACAAGGAAATACGGATTAAAAAGCAATGCGACAGTCGTTATTACGAGCATATTGCCATTTCACCGGATGACAGTAAAATTGTAGTAGTTAGAGTAGATGTAGATCGTCCAAACCCCTTAAAGAATAAGTTGGTTGAGACGCATACCTTGTATATTATGGATATTGACGGTAAAAATGAACGGCCATTGTTCTATTAGTGGATGGAAATGAATGAAGTTTTTGTTTTGACGGCTGCAACGAAGAAGTGTTGTTTGAAGATTGGGACGGTACAGTCGTTGGCAGGCCGTAGTGTATAATGGTTATAATTTTCATAGCTTTGGTAAAATGAAACAGAAAGCCAAAGTCCCGGGTAATTGGCCTTTTGGCACAGGTGCCGTTTAGTGTATAAGGCTTACTACCTGTTTGTTTGATGCCGAAAGGGTAAATGCGCAGTCGGCAAAGGCGGGTGCTGTAAAAACCGGTTTGAAATTATTTGAAAAGCAAAATGGCTCCGTAGGGTAGCCAACAAGGTTTTTATCTGCCTTTTTGTTGCCATTATAATCCTGCACCACCGCAAATGCGTACTCGCCCGGTGCAAGGTCGGTAAAGCAAACTTCAACCTTGGGCTTTGTAGCCGAAACTATAACATGCTTGTAAAGCAGCGCCTGATTTTCAGGAAATCCCTTGGCTGACTCAAGGTTGTACAACCCCACCAATATGTGCCCGCGCGTTTCCTTAATGTTGTCAATGGTTATGTTCAGGCTACAGCGCTTCGGTTCGCTGGTAAAAGCGGTGATAATGAGTAATATGAGTGGCAACACAGATTTCATGCGCACATTAACGATTTTGGCGGGCGCAAAGTTATGTTATTAATGCTTTTTATTAAAACGGCATGGCTCCGCTAAGGGCATGGGCAACACAGCAGTGCAAGTCCTAAATTTGCCTGATGAAATTGACGCTATTTCCGGCTATTGCAATTACTGTCATCGTTTTTTGCGGATGCCGTTCACAAAAAAACGAAGCCGCGGCCAACAGCTTGCAAGACTACAACATAGGTTTTTACAACGTAGAAAACCTGTTTGACACCATCAACGATCCGGGTATTGACGACGAAGAGTTTTTGCCGCAAGCCGAAAAGAAGTACAATTCAACGCGTTACAACGAAAAACTGGCGCATTTGGCCCAAGTCATTGCCACTTTCAATCCGGCGGTTTTGGGTCTTTGTGAGGTAGAAAACGAAGCGGTGCTCAACGATTTGGCCGCAGAACTACTGAAGGTCCACAACATACAATTTGCGGTGGCCCACCACAACTCACCCGACAAAAGGGGTATAGATGTGGCCTTCCTGTACCAGGCACAAATGGTGCAGGTGTATCAATTGAAATGGTTTGCCGTTGCCATGGAGGGCGAATCTGATTTTGCCACACGCGACATCATGCGCTTGACTTTTTGCCTAAAAAATACTAATGAAAATACAGACAGCCTCTATTTGTTTGCCAACCATTGGCCATCTCGTTCAGGTGGTCAGGAAGCCTCCGAACCACGCAGAATAGCCGCTGCTAAGGTTTTGAAACATCAGGTTGATAAGCTCCAAGGCAGAAACAGCAAGGCAAAAATTATTATTATGGGCGATTTCAACGACGAACCATTTAATACAAGCATGGTGAACTACCTCAAAGCCGACACGGTGTTGACGGCGCAATCGGCGCTTTTCAACTTGTCGTATGCGCTGGTAAAAAAAGGGCAAGGCTCATACAACTACCGCGGACAGTGGAATGTGCTTGACCAAATAATAGTGAGTTGCAACTTGCTGGAGCCAAACAACAGGGTGCAAATACAACCTGCCGAAGCACAGGTAGTAAAACATGATTTTATGCTCTACGAAACCCGAAGCGGCGAAAAAGTGCCATCGCGCAGCTACGGCGGCCCCAACTATTACGGCGGATACAGCGACCATCTGCCGGTATTTGCCACCCTCCAAGTGCGCTACTAAAGCATTGCTCCTTGTCTTAAAAAGGCAAAATGTTCAGCAGTTTTAGGTGATTATTCTTTTCTTTTGCTGCCGTTCAAAGTCAATAAAATGAAACGAATCATTGTGCTTTTAATGGCAACTGCCTTTCTGTATCCTGTTTTTGCAAAAACTACGGTGAGCGGAACCATCAAAGGGCTTCGGTCAGGAACCGTTGAAATCAGCTATTACCACCCCGTTACCTACCAAAAGTACAGTTGGGAAGGCAAGATTGAGAAAGGAAAATTCAGCCTTGAAGCCGATATAAACCGCCCCGTTTTTGCCGATTTGATGTTGAATGAGGAACGTACCGGCATTTACCTCACACCCGATGCACAGCTTCAGGTGGCTGTAAACTATGATGAGTTTGACGAATCAATAACTTACTCAGGCACTTTGGCTGCTGAAAATAATTTTATGAAAGCCTATTTTCTGGCATTTGAAGATGCAGGAAAAGATTCAACGCGCTATTGGTACAGCAGCTACGAAGCCACTGAATTTCAGCAGCAACATGAGGCGCGTCTCCAATCCATGTTGCAATTCATTGATGACTATAATAAAAAAAATAACCTGAGCAAAGAATTCTATAAAATATGGTCAAACGACAAAACCTATAACATGTATGGCACCTTGCTCTATTATCCTGCGCTGCGTGCTTATATTACCCACCAAGAGCCTGAAAATGTGGTAGATGAAGCCTATTTCGAGTTTCTGCAAAACTGTAGTTTCAACAACGACAGCCTTATTTACTTAAACGGGTATATGTATTTCAACACCAATTATTTGCAATACAAAATGTCGCAAGTGCAGTTGGAAAGCAAGGGAAGCATGAATTATATAAACAAATTTTTATTGGCCGATATGATTTTCAGCGGCAAGTGCAAAACGGCTGTACAGGCTGCTTACCTGCGCAATGCCCTGCGCTACATGGATTTGAAAGAACTTGAACCTTATTGGAAAGATTTTATCGCCTCGTGCGACGAAGAAGTTGCCGGCTATATGACCGAGATTTACCAAAGGGTATTGGACCTGCAACCCGGCAATCCTGCCCCCACATTTACATTGTTCGATATGGAAGGCAATAAAGTGAGCCTGAGCGATTTTAAGGGAAAAGTGGTTTATATAGATTTTTGGGCAAGTTGGTGCGGTCCCTGTATGATGGAAGTGCCGCATGCTGTAGAATTGCATGAAAAATATGCCGCCGAAAAAAACCTGGTTTTCTTATTTATTTCCATTGACGAAAATGAAGATGCCTGGCGCAAAACCGTAAAGGAAAAACAACCTGATGGCGTGCATGTTATTGCCAAAGGCTTTAAACACGAAGTGCCGGTTAGTTATAATGTAAGTGGTATTCCCACCTATTATATTATTGGCAAAGACGGCAATATTTACAAAGGCAATGCACCACGCCCAAGCCACGGCACATCCCTTACCGATATGCTCGATGCCGCCCTTGCCGAGTAGCTTACCCACAACATCCTTCAACAAAGGGAAAGCGTAATTTTAAAGTAAGAAGTCAGATTATTAGCCTACAATGCAATGATTTGACCAAGCACCGCAGCATTTCTGCGCAGTGCATGTAGTACCTTCCCGCCATGAAAATTCTGCATACTGCCGATTGGCACCTTGGAAAAAAGCTGCACAAGCAAGACCTGTGGGCCGACCATGCCATGTACCTGAATTGGCTTGAAAAGTATATTGAAAAGGAGCACATCAATGTGTTGCTCATTTCGGGCGATGTTTTTGATTTGGCCAATCCATCGAGCGAGGCGCGGGCCATGTACTACAACGCTTTGGTGCGCATCAACAAATTGGCTTGTACCACCATTATTACCGGAGGCAACCACGATTCGCCTGCTGTTTTAAATGCGCCAAAGGATGTTCTGAAGGCACTTAATATACATGTGGTGGGTGGTTTGCCCGCTCACCTGAATGAGGTGTTGATTCCACTGCCAAATGCCCGGAATCCTGAAGTTTTGGTTGCTGCGATCCCCTTTTTGCGCGAGGCCGACCTGCGCCAAATGAACGAAGGCGAAGCTAATGACGACCGCATGCAGGCCGTAAAAAAGGGCATTGAAAATACCTACAGACTCGTGGCCGAAATGGCTCAAAAAAACTATGAAAATATTCCTTGTCTGGCACTTGGCCATTTGTTTGCCGCGGGAGTAAGCAGCTCCGACAGCGAACGCGAAATACAAATAGGAAATCAAGCGAAAGTGGAAG
>WGNN01000099.1 GCA_016124515.1 bacterium | reverse complement strand
AATATTCTTCAAAACCTTTTTTATCGTTGCTATACACCGAGGGCGTGAAAGGCAGGAACTGATTTTCAACGGTTTGAAAGGGCAATTTCACAGAAAAGTATTCACAAATCTTCACTGTCTCAGAAAGAGAAAACTCGGTTTCGCATCGCAAACGTCGATAAACACTATCGCTGCTCAATGCCAAAAGTTCAGCCAATTCTTCGGCCAAGCTCACATTAGAAGGACATACCATTTTTAGGTTCTCAACAAATTGTGCTTGTATATCGTGTTTGTGTGTCATGAATAATTTATTGCATAATACAATTTTAAGGACCGGATAATCAACAAATTTAAAGCACTATTCCTTAATGGAAATGGAAGAGTTGCGCAAATCCGTAACCGCGTGAAGTTGGCTCACAAAAAGTTGCAATAAACCACACAACACACTTTACTACAACACTTTATCCGTTATAGAGAGCTCATGAAGGCCCGTAGTTTTGAAGCACTAAAAATGAAAACAAATGAAACATTTACATCAAATCTCAACAACGATGCTGCTATTTGCTTTGGCTCTTTCAACTTCTGCAATGGCACAGGATTCAACAACCTATGCCAAGTTGCCCACCATTGCCATAATAGATGCCGACATCAGTATTGAATCACCTTCCAAACAAGAGTTCATTAGTTTACTTGAGGCTAAACTTAGCCAACTGCATGAGTATATGGTGCTCGATCATTATGAAATTTCCTACCGACTTCAGGAAAAAAAATTGGAGGTGGACAACTGTTATGCGCCCACTTGCCTAAGAAAAGTAGCGGAAAAACTCGGTATTGAATATGTCTTATTCAGTAGTTTTAATATACTGGGCAACAGATACATTACTTCATTAAAACTTATAGACGTGGCAAGTGGCAATACCATTGCCTTTCAGAGTCATGATTTTGCCATTCTCAGAGGGCAGGAACTAAATATGATGCAATTCTTATTCAACAATATGTTTGGTATAACAAATGATGCCAATATGGTGGAAAAGATCATGCAACCAAGCATTGAAGATCAAATGAGTGAAGAACTGGAAGAAATTCCTGCGGTGAATTTATCGGGGCCAAGAACCGGTTTTGCCTATTTTGGTGGTATGATGGGCAAGATGCTTAAGTCGCCCAAATCGAAAGGTGGATTTAATGCGAGCCCCATCCTTTCGCAGTGGGGCTATCAGTTTGAAACAAAATACGTTAACTCAGGTAGATTCCAAGCCTTATTTGAATTTGTCCCCATGTTAACCGGCCTTGAATACGGTAAGTTTGCTCCCAGCTTTACCTTCCTAAATGGGTTTAGAGACAACAAATCGGGTTGGGAATTTGCCTTTGGTCCATCCTTGAGTTTTGTGCGTGCATCAAAAGGTTTTTATTATGATTTACATGGGAATGGCACCAAAGATTACGTGCGCGAATCAGAAATGTATAATTACCAGGCAGATGGAATAATTCCTATGCAATACGAACCTGATTATGTAGTTAGACCAGACAGCCGAAGCTGGAAAGTGGCCTATAACGGTGGACTTTTGGTAGCGGTCGGAAAAACCATTCAAAGTGGTAAAATGAATATTCCTGTTAATTTATACCTGTTAACGAGTCAGTTTGGTTTGCGTTATGGACTTTCAATTGGCTGGAACTACAAACGCAAAAAGAGCTCAAATTCAGACAATTAAGCGTAATATTATTTAAACTTTCCATGTCCCAATCAAAAACTATAGTTCGCAGAACGAAATCATTCATCAGTCAGCCAAAAAATTAGTTAAGGCGTTTATAACCGATTCAGGTTCTTCCTCCTGCGGAAAATGCCCACAATTTGAAAGCTGCACAGTTGTATGATTGGTAAACCCCTCTTGAAATTTACGAAGCAAGTGGGGTTTTACCGTTTTATCCTTCATTCCCCAGACAAATAACATAGGCTTTCCTAATAATGTATTACGTTTATTCCAAAGTGTTTCAAACCATTC
Source organism: bacterium (assembly GCA_016124515.1). Classification (GTDB taxonomy): domain Bacteria; phylum Bacteroidota; class Bacteroidia; order CAILMK01; family JACPUW01; genus JACPUW01. The sequence continues at coordinate 16,772 of WGNN01000099.1, read as the reverse complement.
CTGGTCATTGAGCAAGGATTTTGCAAAAGCCAATGGTCCAAGGCGTTGCGATTTTTTGGCAAAAGGCTTTGTGTATTGCGAAAGCAAATGGGCAGGCAATTTTTTATCGCCAAATGAAGCAGGGAGTATAAAACGCGGCGAAAAATTCAACCATTTGTATAGAAAAGGCAGTAGCGGACTTTTGAGTACTCTTCTCAACCGTATAAAATCAGGATCGTTTTCGTTGTTCCACAGCCACGAATTGAGCACTATTATTTTATGGATGGTTTCGGGATTTCTTATAGCAAAGTCAAAACCGATGGGCCCGCCGAAATCATGCAGAACCAAAGTAATGCGTTTCAATCCTAACTCAGAAACAAAACTCTCAAGGGTTTTAGAGTGGTTTTGTGTGCTGTAGTCGTAATCAAGTGGCTTGTCAGACAGCCCGAAACCCATGTGGTCAATGGCAATACATCTGTAAGAATTCCTCATTTGTTTGATCACATTGCGGAAATCAAAACTCCAGGATGGGGTGCCATGAACAAATAATATGACATCACCACTTCCTTCATCAATATAATGCAACTTGTGGTTATTGATGATGAAAAATTTTGATTTAAATGGATACTCTTTAGTATTGAGCCAGCTATTTATCATGTTTTTATTATTAATTGAAAAACATAGCAATATTCGCTCCGCCTCACAAAACAAAAGTTGGTTTATACCAAGTTTATATTTTAACCTTGTTGAATAGCTTACTAAAGTTGGTAGCATTCATGCCCAAATATGATGCAATGTACTTATGCTGTACAAGTTGCAGCAAATGCGGGCTTCTTTGGCAAAACATTCTAAAGCGCGTTTCCATATCCAAACTTTGCAATTCCAAATGGCGGTTTATGATGCCTGCCAATACCGCCTCAGTCATTTTTCTGAACAAGCGTTCAATTTGTTGCGATTGGTCAAATAATTCTTGCAACTTATCATAAGTTATATAATCCATTTCGCTGTCTGTAATACAAACCAATGCATAGCTCGATGGGGTTTGAAAAGAAAAGGAATCAGGAATGGCACATGCATTGGGCGCATACGTAAAAGCCACCACATGCATTTTTTCAGGTGTTTCCAAAAACGACATTTGCACACCTGATCGGATAAAATACATTTCGCGCTGCACCTGACCTTCTCTAACTATATAATCTCCCCGCGCAAATTTCTTTTTTCCAAGAGCTTGCTCAAAAAAAGCGTAGTCGTCTTTGCTTATATTATGAAATTGCCTAAAAAATTCAAAACGATCCATTTATTCCTTTTTACCTTTAAACAAGGCATAAATGGCCATTGCATGGCCGTGTCCCAAATCAAAATCGTCCTTAAGCCAGGCTACTATCTCTCCTGCCTTTACGCCTGTTTTGAGTTTGCCATCAGATAAATATCCTTTTTGCGTGGCCAAGGTTTTGAAATCCTCAGGTGTTTTACCGGTTTTTTTCTCAATATTATCAAGATAAGCTTTGAACGACATATTATTTTTGATTTTTAATAATGAAGCAATAATGGGAAATATTTCGAGCAATCAATACACACTAAAGCACTTGCTACCAAGCAATTACATCAGGCATTTGCCAACCCTTTAAAAAATTGAATACCACCAAATACGATGGCTCCCCAAAAGATAAAACCAATATCAGCAAGTGTGGCAATGGTACCACCGGCACACCATAGGGCGCCATAAAGCATATCTTTATTTGCCCTTTCCTTTTTTGCTGCCCTTATTTGATCTTCAACATTGGCAACCACAACAGCGGCACTTTCTTCATCAAGGCCTTGCTCAACAAGGATGCCCTTGGTTTGTTCAGGTCCTTTTTTATGATTTACCATTAGCTCTGCCGCATAGTTGTAAATCTCGTTTACAGCTTTTTCACTTTCATTTTGTTCCATATTACTGATTTTTAGATGAATATACAAACAAATATAACAAGACAACGTATTGTAAGCGTACCTAAGGTAACAAAAAAATAGCTGCTTATTCCGTTAATCGGGCTATTTGTCTGTATTAGGATGCCATTCTAAATGTGTTTTTAAGCTTTTCAATAACATGAATCTATTTAATTGAACACACAAGCAAATCTGATTTGGTTTTAGTTTGGCTTTCCTTTATTAGTATTTTCATCAGGCTTGTGCGAATCAAAAAGTCGCGAAAGAAACCAAATGGTGCCTTTGCCTTTCCATACCTTAGTTGCCCAAATAACTCCAATTAGCAAACCAACGGCTGTGGTTGAAACTACAACCGCCACACCCACAGTAGATGGATTATAAAGATAAATTACAAAACCTATGACAAAAGCAGCCAAGGTAGGCGACAATACAATCTGCAACCAGCCAAAAACTTCGAGTAAGTACTCAAAAAAACTCGTGTTCTTTCGTTTCATAAAGGTTTCAGGCCATTTTAACAACCGCCAAGGCCAATATTTCTAGTGATTATCAGCTGGAAATTATTTGGCACAGGTATGCCTAATGTCCCATTCATATTGTAAAATGAATTATTATAATATTTATTGATACCCAGGTCAATACCAATTTTGTAGATTCTGGAAATTTGGTAATTGAATCGGCCGTTCAAACCCAGGTTGAAATTGAAGAAGTAAACCGGAGAGCTGGAAGGCCTTTTGCCATCATTATAAAACTCAACAACATAATAGTTCCAACTTTTGATAAGACCAAATGAAGCAATCGTAGAAAAAGACCAGGACTTCCTTGAAAAAATTTGGTATTTCAAGCCCAAATCTACATCATATAGTGTGGCATTGGTAGCGGTTTGTTGTGCTAAACCGGTCCATGAAAGCACCGGGTACAAATCAGAGTAACGCAAAATCCGTGAATAATTCAGTCTTTCAATAGAGGTATTCAATTGTATTTCCAAATTCTTGACCGATGTTTTGAAATACACAGCCGCATTGATTTTGGGCTGAAATCCTTGCTGTATATTGGCATTGTCACCTGCAGAGAAACTCAGCGATTTGTTCACTCCCATCCCAAGGCTGTAAGCAACCATTTGCAATTGCCCAAACGAGCTTAGCGATAAGAACAATAGGGCGACTAATAGAAAATGTTTTTTCATTTTTCATATTTATTGTCGAAATATAGATAATTCATCGGATATCTTAAAGAATCAAGTCTATTTATCGAACGTAGGATTACAACTGCCTGTGCGTAACCTTTTCCAATTGAATGCCATACGACTCTTTTGTGGCAGAAGTCATCAATAAAAAAATGAGGCAAACGCCTTGGCGTCTATTTTACAATATCCCATGTGGGTTTAACTGAAACTGCGATTAATGCAAACAAATCCTAGCAAGAAGAAGGGGAGCGGTTGCGTGATTAATCAGGCCAAGTGACTCAAAAGTGCCTCTTAAAAAAGCGAATTTCAACTTATGGCCAACATAGATAAAAAACCGACGAGCCGTAGAAAACATAAAGTGGTTTTGTAGCCGTTCAACCGACAATTTCTTCATTAACAATTCATTTAAAGATGCTTAGCACCGCTCACAACTCAAAACCAACCGACAGAAGGCGATTAAGTTCCACTCATAAAAAACGAGCCTACAACAGACTTTTCGGAGCTTGACAAACGGTACCACAAGGCAAAATATAACTATAATTTTGACATCGAATTACAACCGAACAAATAATCAAGTAAAGCTTCATTAGTATGACTTCAAAAATAACAACCAAAGCACTGCCACTGCTATTAATATTATTTTTAGCCGGCAGCTGCACCATAGTGCGTCCGGGTCAGGTGGCACTAAAACAACGCCTTGGCGTATTAAAACAATCACCTTTGGCAAATGGCTCGCATTTTTTCGATCCTTTTACTACGCGTATAGTTAAAATAAATGTGCGTACCGTAGAAATATACCAATCGCTGCCATTGCCTACCAAGGAAGGTTTGAGTGTAGATGCACAAATAACCCTTTTGTACCACGTAAACCCCGAAAAAGCTGACTATGTGTACACCAATTTTGGCAAGGATTACCAAACGGTTTATGTATTGAGCAACTTTTTGGCTACCGCTCGCGAAGTAAGCTCAAAGTACTATGCCAAAGAGCTTTACGCCATTGAAAGAAAGAAGGTAGAGCAGGTTATTTTTGATGAACTCACATCCCACATCAGCGAAAAAGGTTTTGTGGTAGATGCCGTATTGCTCAAAGATATTTTGTTGCCTGAGTCAATGTCACGAGCCATACAAAACAAGGTAAATGCCGAGCAGGAAGCACTTCAGATGGAATTTGTTATTCAAAAACAAAAGAAAGAAGCCCAAAGAATGCGTATTGAAGCAGAAGGTATCAGACGTGCCCAAACTATAATAGATTCATCGCTTACCGAGCAGCTCATACAGTACAACCAAATACAAATGCTCAAAAGTTTGGTAAACTCACCCAATGCAAAAGTTATTATTACAGGAAGCAAAGTTCCTATGATTATCAACGAATAAACCTCTTCATAATCACCGTTCTCATTGCCACGGCCCGAAAGTCACTTTTCGGGCCGTTTTTTATTTTATGTCACAATCTTATTTGCAGTGGGCAAACCCTCAACACTATTTTAGCTAAGGTCATATACTTCCATTCACAGAATTGACATCTTATTTATTCAAAAGACTTTTCGGAGCGGCGTCTCCTCTTTAAACCTTAAACCTTTACCTTTAAACTCGCACCCCATTTCGCCCCATCCCGACCTTCCCCAAGGGGAAGGAGCTAAATTGCTTGTACAATGGACATTGAACATTAGACATTGGGCTTTGGACTTTGGACTCCAATTCCCACGAACTCTGGCTGAAGACGGAGCCTATTGATGGGTTTTAGAACCAAAGCAACAACTATAATCCAGAAACTCTTCTCCGCAATTTTCAATTCTAATGCCGCACAAAACAGCATGTTGACCTTGGACATTAGACTTTGAGCTTTGGACTTTAAACATCCTTTAAACCTTAAACTTCACCTCCTCTCTACCCCCAAGCGCTCAGGTGCGTTTGCAGTTGGTCCATCATGTTTTCGCTTCCTACTGCAAATGGCACGCGCTGATGCAACTCGGTGGGTTTAATATCCATAATACGCACGGTGCCATTGGTAGCACGGCCACCCGCCTGCTCGGCTATGAATGCCATAGGATTGCATTCGTAAACCAATCTCAGTTTGCCGCTAGGTGCTTTTTGGGTGCTTGGATACATAAAAATTCCACCTTTGAGCAAGTTGCGATGAAAATCGGCCACCAATGAGCCAATATAGCGGGCACTGTAGGGACGCCCCGCGGTTTCGTCCACCTCCTTGCAGTAGTCAATAAATTTCTTCACGCCCGGATTGAAAGAATGGTAATTCTGTTCGTTCACGGAGAAAATTTTCCCGTCGGCCCGCATTTTAATATCGGGGTGCGACAGGCAAAATTCGCCGATACTCGGATCAAGTGTAAAACCATTGACTCCATTGCCTGTGGTAAGCACAAGCATGGTTGATGATCCGTAAATCACGTAGCCTGCTGCCACCTGCTCCGATCCTTTTTGCAGCACATCGTCCACATTGGCCTTCCCTTGTCTTGAAATACGGCTGTATATAGAGAATATGGTACCTATTGAGGCATTCACGTCAATGTTTGAGGAGCCATCGAGCGGGTCCATAGTTACCACATATTTAGGCGAAGTATATTCATAGGCATTTTCAACTACTACAATATCATCATCTTCTTCGCTGGCAATTGCGGCACATTCACCGCCGTTTTTCAAGAACGAAATCAATGTTTTATTGGCATAAACATCCAGTTTTTGTACTTCTTCACCTTGTATATTGGTACTTCCATCGGCACCGAGAATGTCAACCAATCCTGCTTTGCGCACCTCGCGCGTTATCACCTTTGCAGCCGCTCCAATATCGCTGAGCAAGCGGGTAAGGCGTCCTTCACTACAAGGAAAATCTTTCTGTTGTTCAACAATGAACTGGTTGAGGGTTACTAACCTGTGGCTCATATTCACGTAATTTGCGCGCCAAATTTAAGGCCTGCGCCGCAGGTATGTTAACTTTTGTAGATGTCGCACACAGAAAAAGACCTTGTATTGATTGAAGAAGCGCAGTTGGAGCACTTGCCTGCCTGCCATGCCCTTGTAAAGCAACTGGCTGACTATGAGAAGGCTCCCAACGAAGTAAGCCTTACCACCGAGCAATTTATACAAGATTTTAAAGACCGTAAATTCAATTTAATAGTGGCCACACAAAACCAAAAGGTGCTTGGAATGGCCCTTTTCTACCCAATATATTCAACTTGGAAAGGCACATCAATGCATCTTGAAGACATAGTGGTTGACGAAAAATACAGGCGACAAGGATTGGGTAAAAAGCTGTTTGACCGAGTGGTGCAACAAGCCAAAAAACAACAGGTGGGACGCTTGCAATGGCAGGTGCTCAACTGGAACCAACCGGCTATTGAATTCTACAACAAATACCAACCCAGCTACGAAAACGATTGGCTTACTGCCAAACTCTCTAAAGAAGCACTAGCACAACTATAATATGAAAGTATTCAAATTTGGTGGCGCATCGGTAAAAGATGCCGAAGCCATCCGCAATGTGGCACGCATTATAAAAATGTATGAAAACGACCAGCTTTTGGTTGTGATATCTGCCATGGGAAAAACCACAAATGCCCTCGAAAATATTCTCACTCAATTTATTAATGATAATGCAGCTTACGCCGAAAGTATAGCCGCCCTTAAAAAATTCCACTTCAATATACTGGAAGAGCTTTACCAAGGCGAAGATCCATCGGCATACCACCAATTGGAAGACCTTTTTCTGCAATTTGAGTGGTTTTTTGAATTGGGCGAAAAAGACAATTATGATTTTCTCTATGACCAGATTGTAGGTTTTGGCGAGATATTTTCAACCAAAATCATCGCCACCTATTTGCAATCGGTGGGTATAAAAGCCAAGTGGCTCGATGCACGCAACTTTATCATTACCAACGACAACTACCGCGAAGCGGCCATAGATTTTAAGCTCACCGAATCGATGGTGCAACGCAAAATACCTGATTTGCTGAGCGACGAAATTATTATTACCCAGGGCTTTATTGGCAAAAACCGACAGGGCCACGCCACCACGCTGGGCCGCGAGGGTTCTGACTTTACAGCTGCTATTTTTGCCTGGGCCCTGAATGCGCAGGAGGTGGATATTTGGAAAGACGTGCCGGGCATACTCAATGCCGATCCCAAAAAATTCAGCGACACCATTCTTTTTGAAGAGTTGAGCTACCGCGATGCGGTGGAAATGAGCTACTACGGAGCCAGCGTATTGCACCCCAAAACCATGCAACCCCTGCAAAACCGCAATATTCCGCTGCATGTGCGTTCATTTGTAAAGCCTGAAGAAAGCGGAACCATGATTTTTGACCGCGCCATAAACAAGCAACACATACCGGTTATTATTGCCAAGGAAAACCAATGTCTGGTACATGTGGCTTCCAACAATTTCGACTTTATTGCCGAGCGCAACCTCAGTAGAATTTTTCAGGCCATTGCTCAAAATCGTGTCAAAATAAACCTCATGCGCAACTCCGCCATGCGTTTTACCTTCTGTACCGATTTTGACGAGCGCAAACTCAATGCGCTTAAAACAGAACTTGAACCAGAGTTTGTGTTGGAAACCGAACCGGGTCTTCGCTTGCTCACCATTCGCAATGCCACCGATGAGTATATCGACAAATTAACTGACAACCAAGAGCTTATATTAGAACAAAAGATTGAGCACGTAGCCCAGTTTGTGTTGCAATAAGTCGCTGCTCAGAAAAAAGTTGGCCATTGATAGTTGTAAATTGTGGTGCTGCCTCAAGCTTTGAAATTTTGCTTTATCTTAAATTTTGGCTTGTGCCAATTCGCTAACATCAGTTAATTTTATCTTGTCAAGAGAAGAAATGACAGACAACAGAAGTTGGTATAACCGGAATTAATTAACAAAATCATGAGCAAGAACCTGATTGTATTTTCACTGCTGACTATCTTTTTATTGGTTTCGTGCGAAGAAACCTTGTACAAAGAACCACAGCCCGGCGGGGTAAAGGAGCAAAAAAGTTTCCCCGAAAAAATACGCGGCACCTATATTACCGGCGATGGCGACACCATAGTAATTGAAGAAAAACAGGTGGTGGAGCTCAAAAAAACAATGATTAGTAAAAACAGTCCTTACGTGCTGGGCGATTCAATAAAGCTCAAAAAGTATAAGCACTACCTGTTTGTGAGTTACCTGGCCGACAACAATTATTGGAGCACCATATTGATTGATTACAAGCAAAAAGGCTATTTGCATTTGTACCAAATAGACCCGAAATCAACCAAAATTAAGGCGCTTAAAAACATTACGAAAGTTGAAGAGTTTAAAGACGAATCAGGCAAAACCGACTTTCTGCTGCTGAACCCCAGCAAACGCGAGTGGAAGAAAATAATAAAGGAAGAAATTCCACAAATAATAGAAACCTATAGAAAAGTAGGCGACTGATGCTTACAGATATTTGCTTTGAATAGCAATTCTATTCCCTTCGCTATCAACCAAATGCGCCACAAAACCATGCGGAGCCACTTCCATTGTAGGGCTTATTATCCTGCCTCCTAATTGCTCAGCCAATTGCAGTTTTTCATCAATCTGGTTTGAAACAAAGTACAAAACAGTGCCGCTATCGCTTGGTGTGTAACCCGCGCCTGATACCAAAGCCCCTTTTACTACATCTCCTTCAAAAGCAGCCATTTCAAAGCCATCTACAGGCACTTCCCTGAAAGCCAAGCCAAAAACTCCGCTATAGAAATATTTGGCCCGAGCCATGTCCAAGACAGGAATTTCAAACCAGCTCAATTCGTTGCAACTCATGTAGTCAATTTTCGATTCAAAAGTACCGGTTTGTAAATATGAAATGGTGGAAATACATTTTGTTCAATTAAAAATAACCTGCTACACATGCCTTATGAAGGCGTTGAATAAGCTATGAATGCTTGCCGGCTTTCTTATTTTCGCGGCATAAAAATATAGTATGAGCAACATTGATTGGAAAGTTGTAAAAGAGTACGAAGACATAACCTATAAAAAATGTGGCAAGGTAGCCCGCATTGCTTTCAACCGCCCCGAAGTACGCAATGCCTTCAGGCCCAAGACAGTAGCCGATCTTTTTGAAGCATTTTTAGATGCACGCGAAGACACTAATATTGGCGTGGTGCTTTTTTCAGCTGAAGGCCCTTCGCCCAAAGATGGTGTATATGCCTTTTGCAGCGGTGGCGACCAACGCGCGCGCGGCCACCAAGGCTATGTGGATGACGATGGGATGCCCCGTCTCAACATTCTTGAAGTACAACGACTTATACGTTTCATGCCCAAAGTGGTAATAGCGGTAGTGCCCGGTTGGGCAGTAGGCGGCGGCCATAGCTTGCATGTGGTGTGCGACCTCACTTTGGCAAGTAAAGAGCATGCTATATTTAAGCAAACCGATGCCGATGTAACAAGCTTTGACGGAGGCTATGGCTCAGCATATCTAGCTAAGATGGTAGGACAAAAGCGCGCGCGCGAAATATTTTTTCTGGGCAGAAACTACAGCGCACAAGATGCTTTTGAAATGGGAATGGTCAACGCTGTAATTCCGCACGAAGAATTGGAAAGCACGGCATTTCAGTGGGCACAAGAAATATTGGAAAAATCGCCTACCTCTATAAAAATGCTCAAGTTTGCCATGAACCTAACCGACGACGGAATGGTGGGACAACAGGTTTTTGCCGGTGAAGCTACGCGACTTGCCTACATGACCGAAGAAGCAAAAGAAGGCCGAAATGCCTTTTTGGAGAAACGTAAACCCAACTTTGACGATATCAAATGGATTCCTTAGTAAACAAAACGTCATATCAGCGCAATGATATCCGTATTTATTGAATTATTATAAAAAAGATTTTTTTGAAATCATGAACATTTATTCAATAGAAAACGATGAAGAGTATATAAATCTTCAAACCGAAATGATTTGGCTGCAAGAGTGGTTGGCCAAATCGGGCAACCGAATTGCGGTGCTTTTTGAAGGGCGCGACACTGCCGGTAAAGGTGGCGCCATCATGCGTTTTATCAGGTTTTTAAATCCACGTTACTACCGCGTGGTGGCACTTGCCAAACCTACAGATTATGAAAAAGGTCAGTGGTATTTTCAGCGCTACTTGTGCCACTTGCCCGGCCCCGGCGAAATGGTATTTTTTGACCGCTCTTGGTACAACAGAGCCGTGGTAGAACCTGTTATGGGCTTTTGCAACCATGCGCAATACGAAAAATTTATGCGCCATGTGGTGCATATAGAAAATATGATGATTGAAGATGGTTTGCACCTTTTCAAACTGTGGTTTTCTATAAATCCCAACGAGCAAAAAAAGCGCCTGGAAGAACGGCAATCAAGTCCACTGAAGCAATGGAAGCTAAGCACGGTAGATGCACAGGCTCAATTGAAATGGCATGAATTTACGCTATACAAAGATGAAATGTTTGCCAAAACAGGCAGTGCTACTTCGCCCTGGATTGTAGTAAAAGGCGACGACCGCGAGCAGGGTCGCAAGGAAGCGATGCGTTATATACTTTCAAAAATTGATTATTATAAAAAAGGACAAACGGGTGTAAACCTTACACCGAATCCCGATATTATTTCTACACGGCCACTCGCTGTATAAACTAAAGTGAGCATGGTGGCGATTTTAAGGCAGATAAGCAGGTAACAACTTATTATTGCGCCTTTTCTTCCAATTTTCCAAGGCTTATTTGCCACATGAAACCTACGGGAAAATCGAGTTGGTAATTGACACCATATGGCGCGTAGTCGGGACACCAACTGATACGGGTGCCAAACTGCAACAACACGCTGCTGCGCCTGGTAAAATTATACTGAACCAAGGGCATCAATGAAATGCCATAAGACTTGAAATTCTGGTCTTTGAACAAAGTCCAGCCCATGAGGCCCAATCCTTTAATACCGAAAACGAGTCTTTTATCATAAAAATAACTGTATCGGGCCCCACCGCCATAGCCTACAAAATTTCCCCACGAAAAACTCCGCGCTTCGGCGCGCAATACCAATTGCAAAAACCTGGGGTTTGAAGATAATTCTATGCAATATCCTGCATCATTTGAAAGCCCTGAACCGAAATAAGTGGTGATGCCCGTGCCTATTTGCTGTGCGTTGCTTTGAGTGAATATGCCCATTTGCAAGGCTACCATAAATAATAGTCGCTTAAATATCATATCCGTTGTTTCTCAGTAAATTAACCAAAGCTCTGTATATTTCATCATGCTGCATATCGGCGGTTATGGTGGCTTCTCCATCGCCTTCCTGCTTGCCGTAGCTGCCAAACTGACCGTGGTTGCCGCCCGCAATGGTATAATAAACTGTTTTGCCATGCGTATCGCCCATCGACTGCAATTCCGTTGGCTGTATGGTAATTCCTTCGGGCAAATTACCGGCGTTGTCGGCAATGTCGGTAGGTTTGGTAAGACCATCATTTTCAGCTAGAAAAGAAATAACAGGCTGCTGCCAGGTACTAACATCGGTTACTGAATAGGAGCCCATTAGAAAGAGTCCTTCCCAAGCTTTGGTTTCGTTGCCAACGGCCATAGCGGCCACCACACCGCCCAATGAGTGCCCGCCCACAAACCACTTGGTATCGCTGAACTCATTGCGGACGCGGCTTGCTTGTTTGCTGTTGAAAATGGCCAAATTGCCGCGCACCTTTACAATGAGTACCTTCATGTCGTTTTTATAAACAAATTTTTCAAAGGTTTTTATGTAGGCGTGCGGGTCAACCAAACCGCCCGGAATAAATAACAAACCCGTAGAAGCGGTGTTGGTAGATTTTGGGTTTAACAAGACGTAATCTTCCGTTTCAATCAACTCATAGCGCGTTGGACTGTCGGTTTCTGCATCGGGCAAATAAGTGCATGCCGGCAACAGAAATAATAGAGAATATAGAACGTGTTTTGTCATTGGCTCAATTTGGAAGCAAAATAATAAAAGAAAGTGGTTAATGATAAAAACGGTCCAATGCTATCAATTCAAATCATCTTCGTTTTTGTCTAAAATTGACTCCACCTCAGAAAGACTGAGTCCGGTAATTTCGGCCAACACCATTTTTGAAATACCTTTTTTATGCCCGTTCAATACAATTTGAACCTTTTCCTTTTGAATTCCCTGTTCAATGCCTTCCATTTTGCCTTCTTCTTTTGCGGTATCAATTGAGTTTTTCAAATCGCGGTAGTATTTCAAACTGTCTTCATAAGCCAGGTAGTCTTCATGTGTCATTTTTGCAATTTCGGCTACTTCAAAAACTTTCTCAAAAATCCGCTCGCGCAGCTTGTCGGGTATATCGTTGAGCCGGCCCATATTTTTGAGCACATATAGCCACTTTTCGTATTTGCTTTCAATTTGTTCAAGTGGCTTGTTAAACTTGGGCATCTCCAAGTAAATAAAAGTAAGCTTGTTGTAAAAAACTTCATTGGTCTCAATATCCTGAAGTTTCACATCGTAGCGAAATTTGTCTTCGTTGCTATCGGCATCAAAAACAAAATCGAGAATGCCAATAAGGTAAACAGCCTTAAGCTCAAAATCCCACTCATTGCGCTTGGCTTGCTCCCTGATGGGAAAAGTGGCATAATAAACTGAGCGGTCTTTAAAAAATTTCTGCTTGCTTTTTTGCAGCTCCACAATAAATTTCTCGCCCTTTTCATTCTCGCAGTACAAATCAAAAATAGCGCGACGGTCGGTATCGCTGCGGCCCAGTTGCTCCGATTTCAGGTAGGTTAAATCAACAATGCGCCCTTCTGACTCATACAACAACTCATTTAAAAAATCGAGCAGCAGGTCTTTGTTTATCTCTTCACCAAACAGCTTTTTGAAGCCGTAATCGGTGAAAGGGTTTAGGAAACGGTCTCGTGTTTGATCAAACATGCGCACAATTTTACTGGCAAAGATAAGCAGTTCAAAAAAGCATGGCAGATTTCGGCTTTAATTCGAAAATGCTGCCATCTGCGGCTTTTGGTGCTCCCATTTCACCTTAGCAATTCCAGCATTTTGTCTTGTTGAATAGAAGGACGTTAAAAAAAATCCCCGCTTTGCGGCAAGCGGGGATTTTGTATTTCACAGTTGTGACTTGGATCTTAACCTAAAAACGGGTAACGGTAATCGGTTGGCGGCACAAAGGTTTCTTTGATGGTGCGGGCGCTTACCCAACGCATCAAATTGGCTTTTGAGCCTGCTTTGTCGTTGGTTCCTGAGGCGCGCGAACCTCCAAATGGTTGTTGGCCAACTACGGCTCCGGTGGGTTTGTCGTTTATATAAAAGTTGCCGGCAGCATATTGCAGCGCGTTAGCCATTTTGACCAAAACGTGGCGGTCCTGACCAAAAATAGCTCCGGTCAATGCATAGTCAGAGGTGCTGTTTACCAATTGAAGCATGCCATCAACATCGGCGGGATCGTACACATAGATGGTTAAAACTGGACCAAACAACTCGGTACGCATAGTACTGTAGTTGGGATTGGTGGTTACGATGATGGTAGGTTCAATAAAATAACCCACTGATTTGTTGTAGCCGCCGCCCACAATTATCTCTGCATCGGGGCTGGCTTTTGCCTCTTCAATAAAACCTGCCAACTTGTCAAATGAGCGTTCGTTAATTACGGCATTTACAAAATTGCCAAAGTCATCAGGGGCACCCATTTTCATGCTTTGCACATCCGCCACCACATAATCGCGTACCTGTGGCCAAATAGACGATGGGATATAGCAGCGTGAGGCTGCCGAACATTTTTGCCCTTGGTACTCAAACGCGCCTCTGCTAATAGCGGTAGCAAGTGCCTTTGGTTGGGCAGTTTCGTGTGCCACAATAAAATCTTTTCCGCCGGTTTCGCCTACCACGCGCGGGTATGACACATATTTATCAATGTTGGCTCCTATGGTTTTCCAAAGGTTTTTAAACACGCCGGTAGAACCAGTAAAGTGCAGCCCTGCAAATTGCGGATGGTTGAAAATCACATCTCCAATTTCGGGTCCGTCGCCGTAAACAATATTGATAACACCATCGGGTAAGCCGGCTTCTTTATAAAGCTCCATTAAAAAATGGGCCGAATATATTTGGTCGTCGCTGGGTTTCCACACCACGGTATTGCCCATCATGGCAGGTGCCGAACCAAGGTTGGCGCAAATAGAAGTAAAGTTGAATGGCGTAATGGCAAACACAAATCCATCGAGCGGGCGGTATTCCATGCGGTTCCAAACACCGGGTGATGACATGGGTTGCTCGTTGTACATTTCGCTTGCAAACTGTGCGTTAAAGCGCCAAAAATCTATGAGTTCGCAAGCTGCATCAATCTCGGCCTGAAAGGCATTTTTTGATTGAGCAATCATGGTGGCAGCGTTTATTTTAGCACGCCACGGACCTGCCAACAATTCGGCTGCCTTCAAAAAAATTGATATTCTGTGTTCCCAGGGCATGGCTGCCCACTCGTCTTTTGCCTTGAGCGCGGCTTCAATTGCCATATTGGCTTCCTTGGCGCCCCCTTTGTGGTAAAAACCCACTTTTTGTTGCAGGTTGTGTGGCGGGTAAATATCCACTTTGGTTTGGGTAGTGACATTTTTACCATCTATTACCATAGGTATCTCTACCACATCGGCTTGTAGATCGGCAAGTGTTTGTTGTAATTCTTGCCGCTCAGATGAACCTGGCGCATAGCCTTTTACCGGTTCATTTACCGCGTTGGGCACATGAAAAAATCCAGTTGCCATTTTGTACATTTAAGGTTTGTGCAAAAGTACACCGCTATGCCGGCTAAAAATGTGTGAAATGCTACATTATTCCACCTCAGAATTTTGGAAAGTGAGCACAAAAGTGCTGCCCTTGCCCGGTTCACTTTGAAAATCCAATTGGCCTCCCATTTTAAGCAATGCCTCGCGCAAAATAAAAAGCCCCAATCCGGTTCCGTGTTTTTTTGAAGTTGCCCTGAAAAACATGTCAAATATTTTGTCGTGGTATTCTTTTTCTATCCCAATTCCATTGTCGGCCACTATCAGTTGCACTTTATCGTTTTCAATAAGCACATCCACTTCAACCTGCGGATTCTTCTTGTCTATATCGGCATATTTAATGGCATTTGAAATGAGGTTGTTGAGTATGATATTTAGGCTGAATTTATCAAGGTAGGCGGTAATGTTATCAGGGTTTTGTACGCGAACCACTTTCTCTATACGATGGCTTCCTTCGGTGTAGGCATTGTCTGAAATAACCTGATCGATAAGCGTTTTAAAATCAATTGCCTCATTTTTAGCTCCCATTTTGGCAATTTTCCGGTAGTTTATAATGTCCTTAATTATGTGATCGAGCCGCCCCAACTGACTGTTGAACAGACTCATATACTCTTTAGGATCAGGGGTTTGGTCAAGTTTGAGCAACTCCAGCAAGCCCAGTAGCGAGGCCACCGGTGCGCGCAAATCGTGCGATGTGCGATAGACCAAGTGGTCAAGTTCTTCATTCAATTTCTTGAGTTCTTCCACCTTTTTCTCCAGGATAGAGTGCGTGTTTTTGAGTTCTGAAATATCCACCAATGAGGCGTCAATCAATATTTCATCGTTTTTGCGGTAGCTTATACAATTGAGCAATCCCCAAAACTGCGAACCGTTGCGGCGCATGAAAAGTGCTTCTTTGTTTTTAATGGGTTCAAAATCGAGCATTTGATCCATTACGTGATCGGCTACTTCCGCTTTGGCAAATAACTTCCTGAATGAATGGGATTTAAACTCTTCGCGGCTCATGCCAAACAACTCGGTCATGGCATCATTTACATACACAAAACCATTGTTCAGGCTTTTTCTGAAAAGTCCGTCGCGTATGTTGGCGTTTATTGAGCTTATGAGCAACTGACTATCAGCCAGTTCCTGCTGGTATTGCATTTCTTTTGATACGTCGCGCACAAAAACAGTAACCCCTACCACCTCTTTGTGGTCGTTGTACTGTGGCGAGTAAAAATTTTCCCAGTAGGATCGCTGCCTTTCTTCATCTCCATATTCTTCAAGTATGGTAAATTCATCTCCCGTCATGGCTTTGTCAAAGTTGAGCCGGGCTTTGTTTTTATCTTCCGGTTTGGTAATAAAGTCCAGCATATTGGCCCCAATTTCAATATCTGCGCCCCAAATATTTTTCATTATTTCCTTGTGGTTTGTGTTAAATGCCTTGTAGCAGTAGTCCACATCAACCGAAAATACAATGAGACTTTTCGGGCTTTCAAGAATTTCAAAAAGGTAGCTTTCGGTTTGTTTTACCCGGTTCAGCGAGCGGATTTGGTCCAGCTTAACCCCCAACATAGAGGTGGCTGTTTCAAAAATATCCTTATGAAAACTTGAATAACTGTTTGTCTTCATGCTTTCAGAATCGAGTACGCCCACTACCTGACCTTTCACAATAATGGGCACCGACAACTCGCTTTTGCCATTAATGCCGTCGTTTATATAATCCGGATCGTGCAGGGTATTGTTTACCAATTGGGTAGTTCTCAGCCGTGCGCAGCGCCCCACTATGCCTTCGCTAAAATGCAATGGTTTTATAAATTTATGAATTTTCGCTTCCTTTTCTATATAGTGGTAGGCCGCAACCGGATTGAGTTTCTCCGGATCATTCTCATCAATCAAGTAAAGCACTACATCCTCCAGCTCAAGCTCAAGCAGTGCCTTTTTTATAAAATAATCACATATTTCTTTTTCGTT
>WGNN01000144.1 GCA_016124515.1 bacterium | reverse complement strand
TTGCTTCGCGTTATTTGCTTCGCGTTATTTGCTTCGCGTTATTTGCTTCGCGTTATTTTTTCATAGGGCTATGCCCTATGCTGAGTTGTGGCGCCCCTTTGGGGCTTTTTGAGTGATTCCGAATCTACAAATTTGCACATTAGCACAGCCAAAAGTTGGTTTTACAACTCGCGAAGCGAGAAACGAAATCTTCTAATAATCAAATTTTCAAATAATCGCCGTGCTCTTCGTGCCTTCTTTGTGTTCGTCGTGACCAGAAATATCTCAGTCAGCGCTCGGTGAAAGTAACAGTAACGCTCCTGCTCACATTATGAACGTGATAGGTGATAAGTGATGGGTGATAAGCGATGGGTGATAAGCGATGGGTGATAAGCGATGGGTGATAAGCGATGCAAAAATGATTTAATTATCCGATTCTGATTGGTATTTCAGCTCAACAGATTGCGGATCAAGTCCGCAATGACGTGGGGGGAAGGATGATAAATGATAGGAAATCTGAACCAAAAATAAAATCCAATAATTATTGTGAGTCTTGCCATTCAAATAATCGCCGTGCTCTTCGTGCCTTCTTTGTGTTCGTCGTGACCAGAAATTTTCGGTCAGCGCTCGGTGAACGCAAAAGGAACTCACCCGCTCACTTCTCACCTCCGCACATTAAAAAGAGAATTCTGAATCTCGTTGGGAACGAGACAAGAAAATTCCTTCATTTTCAAATCATCAAATTTTCAAATTCCCTCATCATCGCATCAGCAAATCAGCACATTGAAAAGTTAATCTTGAAATCGCGAAGCGGTTAAAGAAATTCAATCCATTTTCAAATCTTCAAATCTTCAAATCTTCAAATCTTCAAATTCTGCCATCAGCAAATCATCGCATCAGCACATCAATAAAGGCTTATCGAAAACTTGGCGTCCGGCTACAATTTGAGTGAGTAACCACGGATAAATTCAAATTTTACCCTACTTTTACGCTAGGTAAAAAAGCACTTGGTTGAATTATTAATCACCCTCGGTAACACGAGGAAAACAATGAAAGGAACAATTGAATTTGACAAGAATCCGAATTTCTAACTACCTGTTTTTGTGCGCAAAAGCAGGTAGGCATCTGTGCTTTTCTCTATTTACCCAACCGCTACTGGGCATGTTGCGGTGGCCATGAAAAGCTTGCTTACATACCTGTTGCTGCTGTTGATGCTTTGTCCGGTGCCGGCAAAAGCGCAGCAGGCCAATGATAATTTGCAGCACATCAAACTCAAGCGGAGCCATAAAAAATCGGTTTCGGCCAGGGAAATACGGCAATGGCTAGATGAGTTTGAAAACTCGTCGGAAGTCAATTTCAATTTTGGTTTCAGCCCCAAGCCCGTTTGGCTTAGCTTTCAATTGGCGCCGCAGGTGGCACGCCGCCCCATTATTCTCAGCTTCAACTACCCACCACTCGACTCGGTTGAGCTTTTCTTGCTCAAAGGAAATAAATTGCTGCCAATGGGTACAGCAGGCGATATGATTTTACATTCCGACAATTTCAGCAACAACTACCCTTCGTTTGAGCTGCGTCCGCAAAACAGTAGCGACACCTTGGTGGCCCGAGTCTCCACCCTCAGCTCCAACCAATTTTGGCTCACGGTTGACACAGTTGGCAGTTTTCTCAACAAATCCATCATAAACCATACGTTGTATGCCGTATTTTATGGCATTCTCATCAGTATGTTCATGTACAATATTTTCGTGTTTGTGGTACTCAAAAACACCACTTACATGTATTATTCCGTGTATTTAGTGATGCAGATGTTATTGTTTTCATCCATCAATGGCCACTTATACGAATTTGTGCTGAAGGAGCGAGTGCTTATGGGCAACACCATTACCGTATTGGCCATTTCACTCCTGTCAATTGCCGGCATGGTTTTCACCATTTCGTTTTTAAAAATGCGCGAAAACTCCACTAAATTGTATTATGCTTTTATGGTAATGATTGCAATCTGCGCTGCGGTAACGCTGGCTTCATTATTTATTTCCTACCAATACACCATTAAGTGGGCCAGTTTTTTGGGGGCGCTCAGCGCTTTTTTGGTGTTGCTTGCCGCCCTGTACCGCTATGCCAAAGGCTACACGCCCGCGCGTTTTTTCGTGCTTTCGTGGACCGTATATCTCATAAGCCTTATTTTGCTGGTAATGCAAAGATTTGGCATTTTGGGCACTTCGTTCTTTATCATTCACATTACAGAGTTTGGCGCCATTTTCGAAACCCTGCTTATTACCTTGGCCCTTATAGACCAAATGCAGCATATTATTGATATAAACAAAGAGTATATTATAGAAATAAAGAGCAAAGCCGAACAATTGCAACAAAAAACCTATCAGCTTGAAAACCATGCCTACCACCTATCGCATGTACTGCGCAAGCCTATTGCCAACATACTGGGTTTGGTAAACCTAATGAAAGAAGAGTGCAACGGCGAACAGAAAGCTATAGTGGAACGATTGGGCAAAAGCGGCGAAGAGCTTGACAAAATAATAAAAGATGAAGCCAAACGACTTGAAAACAACTAGCGCTGCCCTGCCCTACACCGATTGCCATGTGCACACCTCAAGCAAATTTTATTTCAACGGCGATCGTCAAATGAGCCATCCCATACCTTTCGACAAAGTTTATGGCCAACAAGTGGGCCGCTCTAAATTGAACAAATACTACCAGGCCGACCCAGAACAAATGGCGGCGGCGGGCGCACAGATGGTATTTTGTACGCTGCTGCCGGGCGAAAGAATAGGCCACCGGAGCAGCAATTTGGTTTTTCTTTATTTATTACAGTTTGTCACAGGCTTATCGCCCAAAAAGTCGCGGGTCTATTACAAAAAGCACCCCGACTACTACAGCATGTTTGCCGGCGAAAAAAAACTGCTCGAGACCATAGATCCACAAAAATTTCTGGTGGTGCGCAGCAAGGCCGATATGGCGCTGAACGACGGCCGAATCAAGATTTTTGTGAATACCGAAGGCATGCACAGTTTTGTGAAACAGGCCCGTTTTAAGCGCATAAAATACCTTATGATGGCACCGGCACACAAGGCACTTTCTATGGCGGGTATTATGAAAAAGCAAAAAAGCTTCTACCAACATTTTTGTGATTATGAGCAAATTGCGCGCAAACAAATTGTGCAAACCATAGCCGAACTGAAACAAGGCGAAACTCCCCTTTTCAGCATTGGCGTTTCGCATTTTGAATACAACTTTATATTAGGTCAAGCCTGGGCCCTGCCTTTTCCAAAACTCATAAAATCGCTGCGGTTTTTTACGGCGCTACACGTGCCGGATGGCAAGGACGGCTTGTCGGAAGAGGCACAGCAAGCCATCGCCTTGATGTACGACAAAAGCCGTGGCCGCCGCATCTTGTTGGATATAAAACACGCGAGTGCCCAAACGCGCAAAGATATTTTTGCCTTTATGCGAAAGCAATTTCCACACAAGCTTCCGCCGGTTATCTGCTCTCACACAGGTGTTTCGGGTGTAAAAACATTAGAAAAAGCCCTGCTTACCACTTCAAACAACAACGATTGGAAACACGCCATCAAGGGCCGGTTCAATCCCTGGCCCATCAATATGTGCGATGAGGATATTCTTTTTATAAGCGAAAGCGGGGGCATTATCGGGCTTATGCTCGACCGCCGTTTGTTGGGAGATATGAGTACATTTCTTGTGTTTTTTGGCAAAACGCCCTATTATAAAAACATCAAAAAGAAAATACACAAACTGGCAGACGAAGGCCAACTAAAGCTCAATGACAGCTACCACATTTCGCTGTACATCCACTGCATTATGTTTCTTGAAAACCTGTTTCACATGGTGCAGGTAATCAACCACCGGAAAGCCTGGGATGTGGTATGTTTCGGGTCGGATTTTGACGGCAATATAAAACCCATTAATAGCTGCCCTACTGCGCAATACGTGGGCAAGTTCAGGGAAATGTTGGCCGAATTGGCACCCGTTTATTTCGATGAACAATACCTTGAGTCGCTTTTGTTTGGTTATACCTTGCAAGAGGCCTTCCACCGCTTTTTCTACCAAAACCTTATTGACTTTGCTACAAGGCAAGTGGAAGAAAATTGGTGATAGCAAAAATGTCCAACCGGTTTTTTTATGGATGTGTTTCAGTTAAATCATTAAAGTTTCGGAATTCAAACATCTTCTAATATTCAGGATTTTACGCAATTTCTACACCCTCCACACGTAATCTAACAACATCAAAAACAAAAAGATAGGCGGGATGGGTAGAATTTTGACTTGAATAATTATTTTCCAAAATCAAATTTGGAGCTTACCGTCTGAAAGTTGTGCTTGTTGGTCCTTTCTTGTACTTTTTATGCGCGGCGGTCTAATTGTTTTTTAAAGGTGCTTATGAATGCTAGTGAATTTGCTTGACCAAAAAGTACCAAAAAGTCAAGCCTCGTCAAGACGAGATCATACAGCTTTTTGTTCCGGGCGGAATTTCAATTATTTCTCCACTAAAAAGAAAAAGAGCCGTCTTAACTCAGTAAAGGTCAAAACTCTCTAATCAATTCAAAATCTACGATAGACCTAAAAAAGCTATTTACACAATATGGAACTCAGTGGTGTTTGAGCACGCCTTGGCGGGTGAGTTTGCTGAGTTCAAGCGTTTTTGTTTACTTTTTTGGTAATGCAAAAAGTAAAAGCCCGAGCGGCTTGAGCGGTAATTGACAGAGTTGCCAACACTCCAAATCAGATTGCTTAACTCGGCGGTAAAAGCTCCCCTACTAAGGAATCAGGGTAATTTTCAGCATCACTCAATATACAAGCTAGCTAATTTGACTTTCTATTTGTCAGTTATAGAGCGATTTATTAAAATTCGTCGTAAACTTTAGCTAATAATTTTCTTCCTAATCACTTGCCAAAAACCTAAGGGCCGTAAGGCCGGGCATGAAAAAATACTCACCGCCCACTACGGTGGTAAATTGCGGCACCTCATGCACCTTGCTCCGCACACCATGCGCAGGACAAGTAAAATTATTATTTTGTTGCTCAGGCGGCAAATGGTTATCGTCAAGCTTTTCCACTTGTTTTTTGGCACCAATAAGCGGATCGTTTTCTCCCTGCAAACCACCAAACACCGGCGAGTTGATCCAAGTGTTTTGCACAAACTCAAATTGCCTGTTGATACTACTCACAAAAGCCATGAAGTGCAGGCCACGCGCTTCGTTATCAACAGGTTCTTCCATACTTCTTTTTATCATATTTTCGGTTTTCATGTCTTCAACCAAAGGTTTGCCAAAGGGCCGGCCATGTCTTATGATTTGGTGTTTTCTAACCATTTCCTTGGCCCAATCGTTGTTTTTTTCGGTTATTAGCCAGTCGCGGGGATTGGCTCGGCGAATGTGCGCCCCCACCGGACAACCGGTACCTGCTGCATCGTTTTCATAATACATAAATGAGTTATTGCCCGGCGTTTTTTCTGCACCTTCGGCAAGCGGTGTGCCGTTGGGTGTGCGCCCCACCATTTTTGAAGCAAGGGCAATAGCCGCCTCGGCACTGCCGGCTTGTGCTACTTGGTATTTCCAAAATTCGGGCACATTCTGCGTCATTTGGCGATAGACAAGGTAGCTGCCATTTTTGCCCAAATCATACGTATTGTCTTCAACAAATTGCTGGTATTTTTCGCCACAAACAGCCTTTAAACGTTTTTCCACTTCCTTGTCAAAGGGTATTTTCGGGCTCACGGCGTAGTTGCCATATTCGTTTTTATAACCCAACACAAACTCACCTGTATTGATGGTATAGTCAATTTCTTCACTGTGTACGCCGGCAATGGTGGGTGTAGAAATACCATCGGCAAAACCATAATGTTCCTTATTATCTTTTAAAAATGCACCTTTATTCAGCCTTTGTAGTTGCAAGCCACTCGCAGCAAAGGCCTGTTTTTCATTTTGCCACGCGCTTTGCAAGGCCACTTCGGTTTTGGCAAATAGGATCAAAAGCATGTCAATTTGGTGGCTTTGGTTGTTCCACCACCAGTTTGAAGGGTCGTTTTGGCCGGTGTCGCCAAGGAAAACGCTGCGTACTTTGTCGTTCATTCCTTCTCTAAACTCACGCTGAAAACTATTGCCTGCATCAAAAAAAGGCATGAGCTTGGCAATGCCGCTATAGGTAAAAGCCACATTATATACCACCTCAGCACCTTTATCCTCAACCGATGTTATTTTTTTGCTCAATTCCTGCAAATATTGCTTGGCAGCCTTCGGATCTTCAATTTGCACCAAAGCATAAATAGCCTGTGGATGTGAGCCATAGCCTTTGGCTATCAAACCCTGTATATCAGCCGTTTGCACTTCCTGTTCGTAGATGGGTGCTTTGCGCGGCTCTTTGTATTTCTTATATTTTTTATACGACGAAAAATAATGAAGCCAGGCTCCTGCTGCCTTCTCGTCCATCTTTTTGGTGAGGCCCAGCCGTATTTGGTGGTTGATGCGCACATTGTCGATAGAAAGGTGCTTGAGCGGTGCATACCAAAATTCGGTAAGCTGCTGGTAGTAAAATATATTTCTAATAAAAGGCACCGGATTGTCT
This sequence comes from bacterium, assembly GCA_016124515.1. Lineage (GTDB taxonomy): Bacteria > Bacteroidota > Bacteroidia > CAILMK01 > JACPUW01 > JACPUW01. Next base: position 5,862 of record WGNN01000144.1, on the reverse strand, counting down.
ATAGCTCCTTTTTGGTAAAGCCATTTGGTTTTTGGATAGCCATCGGCATTGCCATAAATAAGGTTGATGCGCTGACCGCGCGGTGTGGAATCAATAAAATCGCGGGCATAGCCTTGAGTTTGGTTGCTGAAGTTGGAAAGGAATACAAATCTTTTATAGCCATTCAGACCAATCCACCGGGCATTGAACACCGTAGGAATGGTAAGAAAAGCCTTGAGCGAATTGGCTACCCTAAACATAACATAATTGGCCCAAACTCGCAAAAACCCAGGCTTTATGGGGCCGGCAAGAGTTATTTCGTTGAGCACGTCGTTTTGCTGCGATTGGTATATGGCACGCACTTTTTCATCAGCCGGTTGTTTGGCAGGCTGCTCCAACTTGCGCTCCATAAGCACCAATGAAAAATAAAAAGAAAGCATTAGCCCTATAAAAACGAGAAGCACCTTTAGCCAACCAAAAAACATAATAGAAACTGCAAAAAGCGGCACAAGCCACAGCAAATTGAGCAGCAATGGCAGGGCAAAAGCACGCAGCACATCCCACAAAGTTCTTTTAAACGCCAATTCGCTCAAATCATAATTGCGTTTGGCTTCGGCAAGCAACATTTCCTGCACTTGTGTAGCCCGCAGACCGGCAAGTTTTTCGTACTGTTTATCTAAATAGCTCTGTAATATTTCAAAAATCCGTTGTTCTTTCAGCATTTCCGCTTTGCTCAGGTACTGCTGCCCCGAGTAAAAAGTGTCCCACCTCTCATTTCGGCTCAGGTAGCGCCGCAATCCATCGTCAGTAGCAATGGTCGCAGGTTTTTTCAATTCGCAATAAGCGAGAATTTCGCGAAGCAATTGGCCGTTTTGGCGCACCAACTCAGCTATATGCGCCCGCTGCGAACCGGTGAATGAGGTGATGAGCATGAGCATAGCGGGCAGTGGTTTCTTTTGTCGCTCGCGCACTTGCTCGGGCAGGGTAGTCAGGGTGCAAATAAGTGTGGCGTCGTTGTCTGAGAACTTAAACCGCGCCTTGTTGCTTTTTATAAAATTGCTCAGCAGCGCATGTTGTCCTTTTTTAATGGGCAGGGCAAAAGAATATCCACGTTGAATCATACACAAAACCTTTGAGGTGGGTAAGATAGGCAAATAACTGAAGCCTGCAAGTGCAATGGCTATGCTACACGCTATTTCCGCTCAATAAACCGCGCAGAATAATACTGCGGTGGACTTTGGCCAATGACAAATGCCGTTGTTTCCCTTCGGCAAAAACTATCGTTTGAAGTACACACTAAAAGTAGTACCCTGCCCTACCACGCTTTCCACTTCTATTTTTCCACCCATGGCTTCTATCTGACTTTTGGTAATGAACAAACCGAGCCCTTTGCCTTCTGTGTGGGTGTGGAAGCGTTTGTACAGGCCAAAAAGACTGCCTTTGTGCTTGAGCAGGTCTATGCCAATACCATTGTCTGATATGCGCAAAATGTGGTAGTCGTTGTGTGTGGTCAATTGCAGTTTAATGAGTGGTTTCACTTCAGGATTGCTGTATTTGAGTGCATTGGCTATAAAGTTGAGCAGCACACTCTCCAGGTAAGAAGGGTTGAAATTGACCACCACCTGTTCCGGTACCTCATTTATTATAGTGGCGCCATACTGTTGGGTTTTCTCGCGAAGCAGGTAAATGGTTTTGATAATATACTCGCGCAGGTTGAGCGGCAGCACCAAAATATCGTTGTTGGTTTGTATGCTCACCACCTCGTTCAGGTGCGACATCGTTTCGTCAAGTGTATTGGAAACCAACTGCAAGTAGCTGAGCAAACGTTCTTTTTCCTGCTCAGAATCGGCTATTTTAAACAAATTGAGGATGCCCGAAATATTGCTTGTGTGCGTTCGCAGGTTGTGCGATACAATGTAAGCAAAATTGAGAAGTCGCTCGTTTTGCTCCTTGGTAAGTTGGTAGGTTTTTTGGAGTTCCTTTTCGTGTTTGCGTCGGTCGGTTATATCGCGCGACACCACCAATAATTGCTTGCATTCGCCGGTTTCGTCAAGTATGGGGTGCAAATTGGTTTCAAGGTACACGACCATATTTTTCACTTCAACCGACTCTTCAAAGGCTTGGTAGTGGCCGCTTTGCTCGGTTTTATTTACATGTTTCAATATTTGGCGGTGGTTGTTCCAATTGAGTGCTTCGCCCAGTTTTTTGTTCAGTACTTCGCTCTGGTGCAATCCGGCAAAATTTACAAAAGCCTGATTTACTGAGGTGTATCTATAATAGCCTTCGGAATCCTTTTCCAACAAAAACATAATGTCGTTGGTGGTGTTAAAAATAAGGCTCATATCAGATTCACTCTTTTCAAGTGCCTTTTCCTTAAGCCTTTGCGAGGTAATATCCTGCACCAGCGACATGACCGAGGTAACCCGCCCTTTTTCATCCTTGAGCACCGAATTGTACCAAATACAATCTACCACTACACCGCTCTTGGTTATGTTTCGGTTGTACGAAATGTTTCCGCTTACCTGCCCTTCAGTGAGGCCAGATGCTATTTCTTCCGTTTTAGGAATATCATCTTTGTAAATGATGTCAAAAGCGGTGGTGTTCATTTTCAGTATTTCATCCTCGGTCCAGCCAAAAATCTCTTCGCAGCGCTTGCTCCATTTGGTTATTTTAAGCGCTTGGTCATACTCTACTACTCCGAGCGGCGAGTTGCTCAGGTGCACCTGCAGCTCGTCGAGCATGAGTTTGATTTGTTTTTTTGAGCTGTTGAGAAAGAAGTAAACCAAGAACGCCACGCCACTTGACACCAGAATTCCCATTAAAATCCAAAGGACTTCAAGGTAACTTCTATCGCTGTCTTCGCGTAGTTGCAGGTAGAGTTTAAAGTCGCCTTCGGGAAAAAACATCGACTTTCCATCAGCCCAGTTCACCTTGCCATTTTGCGGTAAAAAATAAGCTTCCTTGCCTGTTTTGGGGTCAATTTTGGCAAACTGCACCCTGTAGCGCGTGGTGTCGATACCCGCAATGTGCGAGGCTTTAAGAAAATCGTTGAGACTGATGATTACCACCGAGAAACCCCAAAACTTGCCTTCCTTAAAAACCGGCATGCGGCCAATTATGGCGGTTCCGCCCTGCTTTAGCTCAAGCGGTCCGGCAAAAAACACCGATTTGCGTTCAATGGCAATTAAAGCCTCCTTGTTGCGGGTGCTGTCGGCCAATATATCGTAGTTGTAGGCAGCTTCGTTGCCCTGCATAGGGTATATGTATTTGATTACCCCGTTGGGCACAAGTTCAAGCGTACCTATTCCGTGGTTGGCTTCGTACAAAATGGCGGCTACCGAATCAAAATCGTGGGGAACCCCATCGCGGTCAATGGTAAGCGCGAGGCTCAGCATGGTGTTGTACGAGGTTCTTATGGTGGCTTCAAGGTTGTCTTCCACCTCGTGCATCAGGTCTTCCAACAGTTGTTGATCGGCCTCTTTGTTAATGGTAATGAGCAAGTTGAACAGCACCGCCGAAACCGCAGAGGTGATAATAAATATGAAAAGAGTGATGAGGCGTGAGTATCTTGTTAATACCTCGATGGCCTTGGGAAAAAAGTTAATCATTCGCGTGTTTGACCAAAAAAAAGTCAACTTAATTTTGGTGGCTGCAAATGTCAGAAGAAAGTATGAAGCGCAAAACTTTGTTGCTTAAAGTTGTCGAAAATTAAACCTTGTTGAGACAGCAAAACCTTTGGTATTCAGGTGGACCATAGCTAGCGTAGTGCGGATCTACAAATGCTTATTTGGCACAAAAACACCCCTGTATTGCTGCTAAACCACCACCTGGCAGTGGTTATATTTCTGCCTAATGGCCTGCCCAAATGTGGTGACAGGAACTTGTTGCAAAACAAGCACATGCCCAAGTGCAATTTATTTGTTGCTATAAAGCCTTTATTAAGCTTTTAACCATTTAATTTGCATTATTAACCTTTTAAATTAATTCGGTCTAATTTTAATATAAGGCACAACCAACTGGTGAGAACGAAGGTTATTTGCGCAGCATTACTAATATGAACAAAAAGTACCTGATTACATACTGTGTGCTCTTGCTACAGGGCTTGCTGCACAGCGCATATACGGCACCCATTACCATGGAAAAAATCCGCGATTTCTATCAAAACGGCGATTTTGTGCGGTGTATCCTGGCGGGAGACAGCATGCTGTACCGAGGCGGCGATAGCATTACTATTACCGAGCAAATAGACCTGAAAATTATAGTAGCTTCATCCTACGGCATGTTGGGCGAAACCTATAAAGCTTATGACTATACCAAAAGTGCTATTGAACTAAGCCAATTGGCCAACGACAGCCTGCGCCTTACCAAAGGGCTTATCAATTTGGCAGGCATTCATTACTTTACCGGCGACCAAAACCGGGCCTACAAAACCATAATGCGTGCCATGCGCATTTGCAAAACCATACAAAACACTGAAAAGCGTATGGAGTTGTATATGGCTCTCACGCTGTATCATGTCAAAAACAACCAAAAAGACTCAGCCGCTTATTACAGCAGCAATGCTTATTATTATTTTAAAAATTACAACGACGAAAGGTGCAGAAAGGCACTTATAAACTACGGCCTATATGGTACCGATACTGCCGCGGTGTTGCAGGAATGCAAAGAATTTTTGGCAAACAGTTATTTTTTACATGCCGCGCCCTCATTGCGAACCATCACCTTTGTGCAGTTTGCCAGCATTTTCAGCAAACTAAATCGACAGATGGAAGTGGAGCGCATGCTCGACAGCGCTTCGCGGTTATACCACCCCTCAATGGGCGTAACGGTTTCAAAAGAATACTACCACCTTAAGTACCAAATTGAAGATGCGAAAGGCAATACCGAAAACGCCCTGAAAGCACTGAAAAAGTACAATTTCTTTTTGCAGAAGCTCGACTCTATGAGCAACCTGAATGGTATAATGAATGCTGAAAAAATAGCCCTGCTCGAAGCCAAACAGAGCAAAATTGAGCATATATCAGAAAACCTGAAAACTACCAAAACCCGTTATTTCACGGTTTTGATTTTCAGTAGCGTAAGTATTGTGTTGCTGAGCCTGATAGTTTACCTGTATATAAAAACGGCACAGCAGGCCAAGCGCATGAAATACCTGGCCAACAACCGCGAGCAAATGATGTCTGTTTTGTCGCACGATATCCGCTCGCCACTCTCACAAATCAGCAGCATTTTAGACATGATGCAGGACAATTTGCTGGATGCAGAAGAGCAGGAAATGGTAATAGACAAATTATCAAAATCAACCAAATCTACCCTGCAACTATTAGAAAATACGGTGAAGTGGATACAACTGAACAACCAACACCTCACCCCAAAACCTGAGTTGGTTGATGTATCGGCATTTGCACAGGAGCTAACCAAACAACTGAAACCACAAGCCGATGACAAGGAAATTAAAATAGACGTGCAATTGGGCTACAGCACACTGCAAACCGACCCCAACTTGCTGGAGAACATCTTGCGCAACGTGCTGACCAATGCCATCAAGTTTTCGCACAAAAAAAGCCATATTGACCTGGTATTTAATGAGAACGAGCGCGGACAATACGTGTTGGTACGCGACTATGGTACCGGCATGAGCAACGAACAACGCCTTAAGTTATTGAACAAGGAGATTTTTAGCACGCAAGGCACGCGCAAAGAAAGAGGCTCGGGCCTGGGCATGGCCATTATACACAATGCCTGCGACCTGCTGCGTGCCGAAATTGATATTGAAAGTGAGCCCGGCGCCGGCACTTCTTTCTATGTTTATTTGTAATTTTTGCGGAGCTTAAGTGGGAATTGTTAGGGGGAGAATGATTTAGTAAAAATAATAAAAAAATA
>WGNN01000058.1 GCA_016124515.1 bacterium | reverse complement strand
GGCAGTGGGTGGTAGTTGTGTGCACCATGTTGGTTCTCTAAATTGATTAATTCTTGAGTTCTTGATTCGGCTACTTGCATACTTTTATTTTTTGTTTTGCAAAAATCTTTGAGCTATCAAAGCTCCAAATTCATTGTTGAATTGGAAAATTCTATTTAAAAAAGCTTCTCTTCCCTCCTTTTTTTGGGCTGATGTTACCCAACTGTTGGGCAGCTCGTCCCAGTCGTTGCCCAGCATATCTAAGAAGCTCTGTATGTTTTCGTTAACATCTGTTTTCTTTGACCTATCGGCCTTGGTAAATACCACTTCGAAAGGCACTGAACTAAGGCCCAGCCAATTGATAAACTCCAGGTCAATTTTTTGTGGTGGAATGCGCGCATCTACCAAAACGAAGGTGCAAACCAGGTTTTCGCGGCGGGTAAGGTAGTTGCGAATCATTTGGTCGTACTTGCGCCTATCGGTCTTGCTTGCCTGCGCATAGCCGTAGCCGGGCAAATCCACAATGTACCAACTATTGTCTATAGAAAAGTGGTTGATGGTTTTGGTTTTTCCGGGCTTGCCTGAGGTCATTGCCAAATCCTTGCGCTCAGTAAGGTAGTTGATAAGGCTTGACTTGCCCACATTTGACCTTCCGATAAACGCATATTCGGGCAGGGCCGGTGGCGGACATTGGCTTGGTATTTCGCTGCTTTTTACAAACTGTGCGTGCAGCGTTATTCTTTCGTTTGAATTTTCCACCCGACAAAGGTAAAATTGACAAGGCAATGCCCGATAAACATCATTTTCTCAAAGGAACTTAAAGCCCCCGCCGCAGCGTGGCGCATTGTGTAGCATAAGAGTATATTTGCACACTTAAATAAACGTGCCCCTTGGTGGGTAGCATTAATTTTAAATGAGCGAAACAGTAGTTCCATACGGCAAAGAAAAAGGCAGTAAGAGGCAGCAGGTGGAAGAAATGTTTGACAACATTTCGCACAAATACGACTTTCTCAACCATTTTTTATCGCTGGGTATTGATGTGATCTGGCGCAAAAAATCGCTGAAAAAGATCAATAACAAAGCACCCGAAAAAATACTTGACGTAGCCACAGGCACCGGCGATTTTGCCATTGCGGCGAAAAAGAAATACAGCAAAGCCGAGGTGGTGGGTATCGATATTTCAAACGGCATGCTTGAAGTGGGCCGCGAAAAAATAAAGAAAAAAGGCATAGAGCAAGTGCAGCTTGTAAATGCCGATTCGGCGGAAATACCTTATGCTGACAATACTTTTGATGTAGCTATAGTGGCTTTTGGCGTAAGAAACTTTGAAAACCTGCTGGCCGGCCTTACCGAAATGAACCGCGTGCTGAAGCCCAATGGCGAAATAGTGGTGTTGGAGTTTTCAAAACCCAAGGCATTTCCTTTCAAACAGATTTACAATTTTTATTTTACCCATATCCTTCCCCGCTTTGGCAAATTGATTTCAAAAGACAATGCGGCCTATACCTACCTGCCCGAGTCGGTAAAAGCCTTCCCCGAAGGACCACAGTTTTTAGAAATTCTTGCCCAGGCAGGCTTCTCTGACAATAAGGCAAAACCATTAACGTTTGGCATATCCAGTATTTACCATGGAACTAAAAAATAGATTGCTTCTGATAGGTTTGTTGTGGAGCCTTGCCACAGGCGCCTTGCAAGCCCAAACCCAGCACCACCCTTACTACGATATAGAGAAGAAAGTGCATTTCGGTTTTACCTTGGGAACCAATTTCTCAGACCTGAAATACAGTTTCAAAAGCAATTTCTACACAAACGATACCCTCAATTACCTGAACATCAAAACCACACCGGGTATTACCCTGGGAGCCATTTGCAACTTTCACCTGCACGAAAACCTTGACTTGCGCTTGATTCCCTCGCTCCTGCTTTCGCAGCGCAATGTTGACTTTACCTTTTCAAATGGTTTGTTCAAAACAAAAACTGTAGAAAGTGTGTACGCCGACATTCCGGTGTTGCTCAAATACAAATCGGCGCGGCATGGCAATGTGCGGTTTTATGTACTTGGCGGTGCAGAATACGCCTACGATATTGCCGCCAAACAAGGCGACCAAAAAGACTATTTTGACCCCAATATAGCGTTCAGGCACAACAACTTTTTCTACGATTGGGGCTTTGGCTTCGACTTTTACTTCCCCTACTTCAAGTTTTCGCCCGAGATTAAAATCGCCAACGGCATCAACAACGTACTCGATCCCGACAAAACCGTCTATTCTGATTCATTCTCCAAAATCAGAAACCGCATGATTTTGCTGAGCTTCCATTTTGAGTAGCTTGCAGAACACTTGGTCTTGATAATATTGTCTATTTGATAGCCCATACAAACTAAGCGGCAACTTTTGCCACACTTTTGCTTGTACCACTTAGCCAAGCTTTGGCAAGCCACATCCTACCTTTTTGATACACTTTTCAGCAAGAGTCTGTGCGCACCGGATTAAAACTGAATTAGCTCATTCATTTTCCCTATTCAAAAGTTACGGGCAAACCACTCAATTTTCTATGTGACATTCAGCCAAATGAAAGGCGTATAAAACAAAAAAGGCATCCTGCGCGGATGCCTTTTTTATTGTTTTGGGCGTTACCTACTTGGCGTAGGCAATGGCTCTTTTTTCTCTGATAACGGTAATCTTAATCTGACCGGGATAGGTCATTTCCGTTTGGATTTTTGAAGAAATATCGAACGACAAAGTATCCGCTTGTTCGTCGGTAACTCTTTCAGCTTCAACAATTACACGCAATTCCCTACCGGCTTGTATGGCATAACATTTCTGCACACCATCAAACGAAAGCGCAATGCGTTCCAGGTCTTTGAGTCGTTGTATGTATGATTCGAAAACTTCGCGGCGGGCTCCCGGTCTTGCGCCTGAAATAGCGTCGCAAACCTGAGTAATAACCGCAATTGGGCTTGTCATTTCAATTTCGTCGTGGTGGGCACCAATGGCATTGCACACAATGGGGTGTTCCTTGTGTTTTTCGGCCATTTGCATACCGAGCAATGCGTGCGGAGTTTCGGGGTCTTCCATCACTTTTCCTATATCGTGCAGCAAGCCGGCGCGTTTGGCCATTTTCACATTCAAGCCAAGCTCTGCCGCCATGGTAGCGCAAAGGTTTGAAACTTCGCGAGAGTGCTGCAAGAGGTTTTGTCCGTATGAAGAGCGGTAGCGCATTTTACCTACAAGGCGCACAATTTCGGGGTGCAAACCATGTATGCCCAAGTCAAGGCAGGTTTTCTCGCCAATTTCCTGTATCTCTTCTTCAATTTGTTTTTCGGTCTTTTTCACCACTTCTTCAATGCGTGCCGGGTGAATACGTCCGTCGGCCACCAAGCGGTGCAGGGCCAGGCGGGCAATTTCACGTCGCATGGGATCAAAAGCAGAAAGCACAATGGCTTCGGGTGTGTCGTCAATAATAATTTCAACACCGGTAGCGGCTTCAAGAGCGCGTATGTTTCGGCCTTCGCGGCCAATGATTCTACCCTTTACTTCGTCGTTTTCGATGTGGAAAACTGAAACCACATTGTCGATGGTTTGCTCCGTGGCTACGCGTTGAATAGATTCAATAACCACTTTCTTGGCTTGTTTTCCGGCTTCAACCTTGGCTTCGTCCAAAATGTCTTTCACATATTGTTTGGCATCGGTGCGGGCTTCTTCTTTAAGCGCTTCCACCATTTGGGCTTTGGCTTCTTCGGCGCTCATGCCGGCTATTTTTTCCAACTTGGTTACTTGCTCCTTGTGCAAGGCCTCAAGCTCGGCTTTCTTGTTTTCAAGATGTGCCAGCTTGTCGTTGTAGCTCTGAATTACGCTGTCGGCTTTACCTTCTTTGTCGGCCAGCTCAGCCAGTTTTTTCTTAAGGGTTTGGTCTTTTTGTTTGATGCGGTTTTCCGCTTCGTTCAGCTGGTTGTTTCTTTCCCTTACCTTTTGGTCGTGTTCGCCTTTTAATTGCAGAAACTTCTCCTTGGCTTCAAGGATTTTGTTTTTCTTGAGGATGTCAGCTTGCGCTTCGGCCTCGTTGATAATTTCTTCAGCTTTTTTCTTGGCTTCCGCCAGTTTGTCTTCGTTTTCTTTTTTCAGTTGCTCCAGGTTTCCCTTCGACATAGCCTTGGCTATAATAAAGCCAATTGCGAAGGTGGCCACGGCAATTGCAATTACAATTCCGATACTCATTTCTTAAAATTTTGTTGTCGATAAAAAAATGAGATGGATTGGAATGAAGTGGATTGTCAGCTATTGTAGGCTGTGAGTATATCGTCTATCTGATCTACTTTTTCAGAAATTCCATCATCTTCAATCCACTTCCTGGATTCGAATTTGGCTTGCTCGGTGGCCAGTTCAAGTGCTATCATGGCCAACACATCTTTATACTCTTTTATGCCGTAATGCGCTCTTATCTCCTTTATTTTCTGGTCAATATGTTTTACCGCCTTCCGCACATAGAATTCTTCCTGTGTGGAAACCTTAATCGGAAATATGCGGTCGGCAATTTTGACCTTTATAGAGACATCTTCTTTCATTACAATTCCATCAGCTATTTAACAGCTCAATACACTTATCAATTTCTTTGATGTATTGGTCTATTTTCTTTCTAATAACCGCACTTTCACCTGTTTCCACAGGCTCAGAACGTGCGATGTGCAAATGTACATTTTTGTTTTCTAACTCTTTGATAAGGTTATCTTGATCGGCGAGTCTTTTTTTGAGAACATCGGTTTCTACCCTAAGGCGTTTGTTTTCGTTCTTCAAGCGGTTGCAGTTCTCGCCCAGCGTATTGATTTGCTGTTCAATATGGGCCAATTTTCCCTTTATATCCATTACTTTCTTATTTGGCAACCCAGTGCTTCAAGTGAGGTGATGAGTTGCTCCATTTCAAACTCCACTTGTTTGTCGCTTAGGGTTTTCTCTTTGTTTTCAAACACAAATCTAAGTGCGTAAGATACAAATCCTTTCTCTAGTGGTTTGCCTTTGTACAAATCGAAGCAATTGGTTCGCGTCAAGAATTTAGTGCGTGTTGACGAAATCGCCTTCATTATCTCGCTATAGGGCTTATCTTCTTGTAGCACAAAGGATAAATCGCGAACCATTTGTGGGTATTTTGATGGCTCTTGGTAAACAACCACTACCTTGCTGTATTCATTGAGCAATTTTTTGTAGTCTATTTGCGCGTAGAATACCGCTTGGTTTATGTCGTGGGCGGCGCAAATTTCGGGGCTGAGTTTGCCCACCCTTATCCATTCATCAGGGTTGGTCAAGGCATATTGCCAATGCCCCTCTTCCGCATTTTCCAGGGGTTTCCAGCTTGTTTCTTGCTGTCCTAAAGCACTCAACAACACTTCAGTAACCGACTTGAGGTTGGCAAACTGCACATTCCTGTTTTTCACAAACCAAGTGTCATCAGCATATTCAGCACCTGTGAGCCAAAAGCTCAACAAATTGTTTTCCAAATACTTGCCGTCAACAATTTTGTATTCGTTGGCAATTTCAAAAAAACGCAGGTTTTTGTGTTGGCGGTTGATGTTGTGCGCCAGACTTTGCAAACCCGATCGGTAATGCTGCGCCCGCAAATGGGTCATTTCCGCACTTAGCGGGTTCAGAATTTCTACTTGTTGTTCGTTTCGCTTCACATCAAAAGGGCTGGTTTTGAGCTCGTGAAAGCCCTGCCCAGCGAGTGCAGCAACCACTTTTGCATAGGCTTTTTGCGCCTTGGCTTTCTCATTGTCCGGCACCGAAATACGCATTTCAGAAGGCAGCGGAATGTTGTTGTAGCCATAAATCCTCAGCACTTCTTCAGCCACATCCACCGGTCTTGTTACATCAGGTTTGTTGGCCGGTACGGTAAGCAACCACTCATTGCTGTTATTTTGTTTTATGCCAAAACCCAAAGCCGTGAGTATTGATTCAACTTGTTGGCTTTCAACAACAATACCAGCCAAATTGTAAAAATCTGTCAAACTGAACAACACATGCACCGGTGCTGCTTCCACAGGATATTGGTCTATGTAAAAATCAACCGTACCACCGGCCACTTCGCAAATCAACTTGGCTGCCTGTTTGATGGCTTCGGGAACCATTTCGATATTGGCTCCGCGCTCAAACCTGAAACTGGCATCGGTGCTGAGCTGCTGTGCCCGGGCAGATTGCCTTACCTGCGATGGATTGAAATAGGCACTTTCCAATAGAATTTCGGTTGTACTATCGGTCACCCCTGAATGCAATCCACCAAAAACACCGGCTATGGCCAGCGGTTTTTCAGCATCGCAAATAAGCAGTTCGCCATTGGCAAAGCTCCGCTCCTTTTTGTCGAGAGTGGTAAGTTTATCGTTTTCCTGTGCCGTTCTAACCACAATTTTCTCGCCTGCAATGTGTTGCAAATCAAAAGCATGAAGCGGTTGCCCCAAATCGAACATCACGTAGTTGGTAATGTCCACCACATTATTGATTGGCTGCAAGCCTACTGTGCGCAGTTTGTTTTGCAACCAAGCGGGCGACTCGGCCACCTTAATGCCTTTTACAGCCAAGGCTGCATAGCGCTTGCAGGCTTCTGTGTTTTGAATGGAAATACTGAACGAAGGCTCCTTGGTTGATGCTTCTATTTGGGCGCGAGTTCTTTCTTTCAGCTCGCGTTGCAGTTTTGCACAGAGGTCAATAGCTGCACCACGGTGGCAGGCGGCATCCACTCGGTTAGGCGTTAGCCCCACTTCAATACAAGTATCGCTATAGTTTTCCAAGGTTTGGGCAAATGGAGTTCCGGCTTCAAGGTTGTTGTTGAGCACCATGATACCGGCATGGCTTTCACCCACACCCAATTCATCTTCGGCGCAAATCATACCCATTGAAACCTCGCCTCTGATTTTTCCTTTTTTGATTTTTAAAGGTGTTCCATCAGAAAAAACCAGGTTGGTGCCAATTGTAGCGACAGCAACGGTTTGGTTTTCGGCCACATTGGGTGCTCCACATACTATTTGCAAAGGTTGATCGCCGCCAATGTCAACCAAGGTTAGTCTGAGTTTATCGGCATTAGGATGAGGCCATACTTTTTGCACTTTACCCACCAACACACCATCAAGGCTGTTTTTTATGGTAGAATACGGCTGAATATCTTCTACTTCAAGCCCCACATCGGTGAGGATATCCGCTACTTCTTCAGGCGATTTATCATTAAGGTTTAGGTATTCGCTAAGCCAATTGTACGAAAGTTTCATAATAACAGGGAAAATGAGCGCAAAGGTGTTAAAAAATGCGCCTATTTATATGCTTTTTCCCCTGCTTTTATTTCAAAATCCAATTCGTTTTCGGCGGGTGGTACCACACAATTGTAGTCGTGGTTGTAGGCGCAATATGGATTGGTGCACTTGTTAAAATCAAGCAATAAGGTGCCATCAGCTTGAATCTCAGGGTCCAAATACCTTCCACCTTCGTAAGTTTCAGTACCGTTGGTTTTATCAAAAAACGGAATAAACAAATAGTCTTCTTCCTTTTGAAAAGGATTGGGTATTGACTTGAAGACTGTGAGTTTATATACTTTGCTATTATAATCAAAAACAGCTTTTGCATAGCGAATCATCTGTTTGGTAGTATCGCCTTGTTGCAGGGTAACTGGCTCGGGATGTGGCATAAGTTCCAACTGACCTGAAATTCGGAACTCCATGTTGACAGGGAAATATTTTAGTCCGCTGAAGGTTTTTAAGTCCTCTTCAGTAAATGGACTGCCTTCGCTTTGTACAAATTCGTTGTTTTTAACCGAGCGTTCTTTGGTAATTGCTTCGCGGTATTGACGCACTTCTTTTGACTCGCAGCCCAACAATAGGCCAAAACCGATAATAAATACGGTTAATAGTTGTCTCATTTTCAATTGGTGTGTTTTTCAACCACGTGGATTACTTCAAAGTCCACATCGGTTTTGCGGTGAACCACTGCCACCACATTCAGGTTTTGGTAGTTCCAGCCGGTTTTGAATTGCTCGCCCGGTGTGTCGTGTTTGATGGGCACCACAAACCTGCGTTGGAACACGCGCCCTGCATCATAAGAAGTAACTCCTGCAGGCAATTCCATTAAATCGCCCGAATAACTTGTCACCGCCTTTCTGAACACATGCTCGTGCTCATAGTCCAAAATAATTTCGGTGAGCGACTCTTGAAAATCAATAATTCCGTTTTCAGTAATGTAAACCGACAAGTAATTTTTGTCATCAGCCACGTCTTCTTTGTACAGAACCCTTACGAGAAAGATAAGTGTATCGGCATCAATTCTCATTACCGGCACATCTATTACCAACGGATTGGTTACTGACACGCGACTTTGGGTTTTTGGTTGAAAGAAGTTTTTGGTCATGATAACAGAAGACTGGTCTTCATACTTAACCATATCCACCGCTCCGGCAGGCAATGAGAGAACGCCCCCCAACATTGAAGCAATGCTGTTTCCATCCTGTGTTCTAAAGTCGTAGTGGCTGTGTTCTTTGTTGGGATTGACAAAAGTGGCGGCCCCTGCATGCACTCCAATGCCCACTACTTGTGTTGGGTATTGCGTTTTTAAATCCTTGACAATAGCTGCCGCCGATGGGCAGTTGGTACAAGAACTACCGGTAAATTCTGTAATGAGTACTCCTTTGTCTTGCGGCGCCGCCTTGCTGTTGGTGTCAAGGTCTATATATGTTGTGTCTTCAACAGGCACAAAGGGTGTAAAATTTATCAGGTCTTTGGCAGCATCGTCGTAGCAGGCGGTGGTAGCTAATGCCGACAAAGCCATAAAACTGAACAAATGAATTCTTCTCATAACTAGAAATTTGTAGTTAAACTAAACTGAAACCCACTAAAGGCAGGTTGCAAACGGCACACACCACCACTACAAACTATTCCTTCAACCTGTTTGATGTAGCCGGCGGTAAGCCTTGTTTGGTGGTATGAATAGGCAAAAAACAAGGTAGGATAATGCACCAACTGACCGGGCGCTACATTGGGGTTTCGGGTTTCTTCGCGGGGTTTGGTGTTTACCATGTCAGAAAAAGTAAACGAATAATGTGGTGCAATGGTATATTCAAATGAAGCCCAGGCAAAATCGCCCAAATCCTGCTTGGTGCGCAGGTATTGCAACTCCAAGTGGATAGACTTCTTGTTTTTCATTTTATACAAGATCTCAAAAAACGGGGTCTTGGTTTTTACGTTAGGTGTAGATTGTGGTTTGCCCTGATAGTATTTCTGGTTGTAAAACACATGCTGAAAACCCCAAATGGTTTTTACCGCTTTACCAAAATTGTGCTGATAAGTGAAGTAGATTTCTTCAAACATCTTCTCATCCGTTACATTGGGTGCGTTTATATTGGTAAAATTCAGGTTAAATACATTGTTTCTATCAATAGAATAATTGATATCGGCGGTGTAGGCTATTTCGCCCCACTCTTGTACCGAAGGGCTGTAACGCGCTGGCAAACGATAGGTATTTTGGCGGTTTATTGGAGCAAGATATCCAATTGTTCCAACCAAAACCGGGCTCGTGATAGTAAACGGATTGGTACGCATAGAGAAAAAGTCGCTGTACTTGCCCACCAACGAAATACCAAAACCTTTGGTGCTGTAGTTGAGGGTTGCCGTGGTGTAGATACCCGGTTTGTTCACAAACTTTTGTTTGAAGTTGAGAACCGCCTCAGGGGTTTTAGCCGCCACATCAATATTCAAAGAGAAGTCTTTCCAGGTTAGTGAGCCATACACCTGACCGCCATACACATTGGCACGTGGCACAAAGCGGTCTTCGAGCTTAAGTGCATTTATGGCAGGTGCAATATTGGCTTGAATATCGTTTACAAAATCGAGTGTTCGTTTAAGTGCTGACACACCATAAGTATAAGAAATTTTTCCGAAATGGCCGCCTTCCATATTGAAACCCTGTATAACCTGTGGCTGTTGCCCAAAACGGTATTTCTGCTTTCCGGTAAAGGCTTTGAAACGGATTTTATCTTTCAGGTTGTACTCCAGTTTTACGCCTTGCATAGCAAAGTCCACCCCTATTACGCGGTTTTCGTAAGCCCTGAAAAGTACGCCACTACCAAACTGATCGTAGAACGAGCCTACAGTGATGGTAATGTTGTCGAAAGTTTTGTTTACGTTGAAAAAAGGAACGCCTTGCCCGTTGAATGCCTCTTGCGGGTTGAGTAATGGTGAATTGTGGAACAAATCGTACCGGATATTGAAATCGTAGCCTTTGTTGTTGTAGTTGAGAAACATCCAGGCTTCGGCAGACGATTTTTGAATTTTGTACTGTGGGGTGGTAGTACCGTACTGACCCAATTTGGGGTCGTTGATATAAAAGGATGAATTGACCATCAAATCACCTCTAAGTGTACCATTGTCTTGTGCCTTCAGGCAAATTGGGACAATAAAAAGGACTATTACAAACTTCAGTAATCCTAAAACCTTCATAAAAAATTTTGTGAAACAGGCCTCGAAAGTATTCAATTGCACAGAATATGGAAGCCATGTTTTAACAAAGTGTTAATGCAATTCATTTTTTTTTAGGGAATTACTTCAAAAGGCTCAGGTAGAACAGCGGATTTTTGAGTTTGCCGCGCAACTCCACATTGGCAAACATGGCGGTCATGGTTTCGCGCAGCTTGGCATTGCTTGTTGCCTTGTTGATTAAAAAATTGAATAGCCACTTGATAGAAGACAAACGCTGCAAACGATAGCTCATTTGCAACTCAGGCCACAGTTTGTCGTAAATTTCGGTTTGGTAATCGCCAAGAGTTGCCGAAGTAAAATCATTAGCTTCCAGGGCTTTACGGGCATATTTTGCCGCCACCATACCACTCATGCAAGCATTGCCGATGCCTTCGCCAGTAAATGGGTCTATCAGCCAAGCAGCATCGCCTGTGAGCATAAATCCATTGCCGGCAATCACCCGTTTTTTAGAACCCAAGGGCAAGCCCCATCCTTTCACAGAATCAACTAAAGTTGCATTGGCAAAACGGCTTTTAAACTCCGGATGGTTTTTCAGTACATCTTCCAACCTCGCCCGCAGGTTTACTTTGTTTTTGGCTATTTCGTCGGAGCGCATGCCCAAACCCACATTTGCTTCGCCATTGGGCAGGGGAAACACCCACAAGTAGCCCGGTAGCAAATCTTTGAGAAAGTGTAATTCAATAAAATTGTCGGTAAAACCCTCTACTCCCGAATAATAGGCCCTGATGGCCGCGCTGTGGTGTTGCTTATCCGTAATGCGTCCTACAAAATGCTCAGCGGTTTTTGACCGTGCGCCATCCGCTCCAATTACCAATTTGGATTTTACCCCGTACTTCAAATGCCCTACCGAAAAGCTAATTTCATTGTCGGCAACAAATTGCAGCTCCGTTATTCCCTGGTAAAAAGTGCAAAACCGTGGATTGATAAAGTCAATCATTAGCCTATCAAACTCCTGTCGTTTAGCCACATAACCCGCTACAAGACCATCTTTTCTATCGGGACATGGAATATCTACATGCTTGCCATTGGGCCCCACAAAGCGTATGCCCGGGCTGGGTTTAAAAATTTGCGACTGCTTGGCAATTTCTTGGTTGAACTCAGGTAAAACCTCCTGAAAAGCATCGAGCACTTTGCCGCTAAGGGCATCGCCGCAAATTTTATCGCGCGGAAACTTTTCCTTGTCAATCAATACGTGGGGAACCGATAGCTTGGAAAGTTGAAAAGATGCAAAACAACCTGCGGGTCCGGCCCCAACAATCACCACCTCACTTTGTATTGCTTCCACTTTTTTATCCATTTACTTGGGCATAATTCCGGAATCGGAAAAGCTGTAGTAGGCCTGATGCCCCACAATGATATGGTCGTGTATGGTTATTTCAAACAATTTGCCCGCTTCTACCAACCTTTGCGTGAGACGTAAGTCGTGCGAGCTAGGGTTTAAACTGCCTGAAGGATGGTTGTGTGCCAAAATAATAGCCGTTGCAGCCGATACTTCCAAGGCTTTTCTGAATACTATTTTAGGATCCACCACCGTGGCAGAAACGCCACCCGAACTTATCTGAATGGTTTTGAGTGGACGCGAGCCGTTGTTGAGCAGGATGATGTAAAACCGCTCGTGGTCGAGGTCGGCCAAAAAAGGATATACATACTCATAAGCTTGTTTGCTGCTGAGTATGGGCTCATTGGCCAAAATATCAGCTTTTCGTCTGCGGCCCAATTCGGCGGCTGCTACAAGGGTTATGGCTTTTGCCTCGCCAATACCGGGAAACTTACACAACTCTTTTACCGTGAGCTTGCTTACCGCATTTATGCTGTTGTTGTTTTCGTTGAGCACCATTTTGGCCACGTCAACAGCACTCAACTTGGTGGTACCCGAGCCCAATAAAATAGCAAAAAGCTCTGCATTTGTCAGAGCTTCTTTGCCTTTCGACAGTAATTTTTCTCTTGGCCGGTCTTCGTGAGACCATGATTTTATACCAGATGTTTTCTCATGCTCCCTTTCGGCCAAAATATTTCCTTTATTTAGCTAAGGCTGTTTACGTATTTAGCCAGCGACGATTTGTTGTTGGCAGCCTTGTTTTTGTGTATGATGTTCTTTTTAGCCAATTTGTCGAGCATAGAACTTACCTCTACCAACAATTTTTCTGCCTCTTCGCGGTTGGTGGTAGCGCGCAATTTTCTTATTGCATTACGCGTGGTTTTGGCATAATAGCGGTTGTGAAGGCGCTTTGCCTGATTTTGTCTAATTCTCTTTAAGGCTGATTTATGATGTGCCATTATTTCACTTAAAAATTTTAGGGCGCAAAAGTAATTATTTGTTTAAAATCTGTTATTCAACAGCAGCAATTTCTTCTATTTTTTCTTTCAACTCTTCTTCTGAGCCGGGCAAATAGCCACTGTGCTTATACACAATCTTGCCATTTTGGTCAACCAACACCAAATAGGGTGGCGATGCAAAGTTGAACTTGCGGTAGCTTTCGCCATTCAAGTCAATTAAAATATCATAGTCCCACTGAAATGACTTTACAGTACCTGCCACTTTGGGTGCAGTCCGTTGGTTGTCAAGCGATACGGCTACCAATTCCACACCATATTCCTCCTGCCATTCGTCGTAGTAATCGGCTATGGCTTGCAGCTCGTTGATGCAGGGTTTGCACCAAGTAGCCCAAAAGTCAATTACCGTTATTTTGTTGTTTTTGCCATAATCAGCCAAATCAACTTCTTTGCCTGAAAGGGCTTTGAGTTTGTAGCTTGGCAGGGTGCCTAAATCTTCAACCGACGATGATGCACTCATGAGTGTTAATGACATGAGCGACAGCAGGGAAATGGAAAGTAGTTTCATGAATTTTCTTTATCAACGGCTCAAAAGTATTTCAAGAAACCTTACTTTGGCTCATTGATACTTATTTTAAGAAAACATTAACCACCATGGGGCGCTGGCGCAAAAAAGGAAAATACATAGAAGTTGGTATTGCACGGCACGAGTTTGAAACCATTTTGGAAGCTGCGTTTCGCTATGCGGTAATCTCGCTGCCATTCACAGTAAACAGAATGGGGCTCAACAATTTACCCCGACGCATACAAAATATAGCCAAAGGCAAAGTTGCTGAAGCTATGGTAAAGCAATTCATGAATGAAGAAGCGCCTGATGCCGACTTCACTTCGGTGCAAACGCCTTTTTACCAAACCGATCGAAGGGACTTTTTGTGGCAAAACCTGGAGTGGGATATCAAAAACAATTACCTGAAGCACAACAACATGGAGCTTACTGAAAATGAACTTGACAAGCTACCCGCTTTGGTACCTGCACGACACCAACACGACCAATGGTACAAAAGGGAAGACAAACATTTTGAACAAAGTACCGCAGTGGCCTTTTTGTTTACGTTTATGGTGGGCAAATTGCAAAAAGCCGCCATTGATAGCGACATTATTGAAGTGAACCTACAAAAAGAGCATGAAGACTTGTTGCTGCAGTTGTGTGAAAAATACCGGGGAAAAAACTTTGAAAACGCTCCGTTTGACGAAAACAGATTTTGGAACAAATGGGAAGAAATTACCTTGCCATACAATCCACCGCTCTACCGCTCGGGCTTTATCCCGAATTTGTACCTGACCGCGGTGGCGAGTACCAATGAGTGGCAAAAATTCACTGAAAAAACGCCGCAGGCCTTTGCCGGTGGCATGTTTCGGACGCGAATTGTAAACCAATATTGCCCGGTGAATGCACTCCTATCTTTTACACAGTTTTTGGAAAATAACTAAGCCCCTGTGCGCTTTCTGAAATTGAGACAATATTGATGAAAAGTATTGCTAACCCAGGTATTGCCGTAGCCATAGGGTGCCAGGTTGATATCGTCTTGACACCAAAAAAATTCGGGAAGCAGTTCCCAACCCATTGCAATGAGTTTTTGGCTCAAATCCCAGGCAAAGGGGTAATTGCTGCCCTTTTTCTTGATGTTTTTCACTACAATGGTTACAAAGGCGCCGGGTTTTAAAATCTTGTCGCAAGCCTTGTAAACTGCTATCAACTCGTCCACAAATCGTTGGTAATCAGCAATGTTGCCCAGGTCGTTGGTATCGTCAGAATAGTTGAGTTGCAGGCCCTTTTCCTTTCTACGCGCCTGGTACTCTGCTCCTTTCATGTTGAGCATATCCCAATAGGGCGGCGAGGTAATAAGGTAGTCAATAGCAGGAAAATCCAGCTGAGCTACTTCCTTGGCATTGTGCAATTTAATATCAAACTGAAGCGTGGTACCAAAAGCCATTTCCTGACACCTTTCCATGGCAATTTCATGAAAAAACGGGCTCAATTCGGTGCCAAAGCCATTGCGACCACATGATAATGCAGCCACTTGCGTAGAACCGGTTCCACTCATGGGGTCAAACACATTTGCCCCTTCGGCAGTAAAAGCCTTGATAAACTGTTCAACAAGTGCTTCGGGATATTTGGCCGGATGTAGAATTTCGTTTTTCTTGCGGCGCGGCGGCCTTACCACCTGCCAATGGCCTATTGTGCTTTCAAAAAAACCGGTATTTCCACCTCGCAATAATTCTGTTTCAGCCGGTCGCATTATGCCTTCCGATTTTTCATCCTTTCTGAAATAAAGCGAATAAAAAATTTCGTCGCCGGCAAGTTCATCGCCTTTTTGAACGCAGCCGATTTTTTCGTCCTTCAGGCTGAATAAATGTTGCAGCGATTTGGCTAAGTGCCATGCAATTGGATAAAAACCGGGCTGATAGACATTGGCAATATGAATGCACAAAAACTTACGGTGTTGGAGGGTTTCAAAAAGCTGTTGGCAAGTTGCCAAGATGCCATCCAAACCAGACAAATAGCTTTCAAGCGACTGAAACTTATCTCTTAAATCAATAACCGCAAAACTCAGGTTGCTTGTAGGTTCAAAAGTGGTTTTTCTACCTTCATCAGCAGCTACTGCAGAAAACAAATCGGCTTCACTGCCGGCATAAAAAATGGAAGGTTCGGGATTTTCTTCGTTGGCCTGGGTAAAAAATCTGATGTTTGACCGGTACAATTGTTCGGTATTGGTAGGTACAAACCACGATTTTTGAAAAGGCAGCCATTCTTTTGAGTCTATGTTGTTAAATCGGTTTTTTACGGCCATTCTGCTATTATAAAAGTTGAGTCTTTGCCAATGGTAAAATCTGATACTTTGCGCAATTGACTGGGCATGTAGGCTTTATGCACCAGATATACAGCGTCTTTATCGTCAAGCTCAAAGTTATGATAAAGTATTTGTTCGCTCAGGCGGCAATACTCGTAGCTGAAAGTATAATACTGCTCTTCGTAGGTATTGAAATAAACACGGCGATTGCCATACAATTTAAATAACTCCTCGGCATCGCGCTTTTCGAGCCATGATTTATCTTTTTGTGCAAATTGCGGTTGCACCGAAGTATAATCAACCGTAAAGCGCAAAATACACATAAGAGCCAGCAGCCAATATGCATAATGCAAGTCTCTTTTATTGATTATCAATAGGATAATAACCAATAAGACCACCCAAAGTACTTGCCAATACAATTGAAACCATAGTAAACCCAGGCTGAGTAATGCTATGGTAAACACCAATGTAAGTAGTCTGAATACCATAGAAAAACGCTCTTTAAGCGTTTGATTGAGATTTGCTTCAACAGCTGATAAAATAATGGCCAACAGCGGAAACAACATATAAACGTAACGCAATCGTGCGCCGGGCGACAATAGGTAAAGCAACAAATTGGCGATGAGCAAAACTGCCATAGCCTTTATGAAAGGGCTCGTAAAATGTCGTTTCCTCAAAAAAACCAAAAGTAAACTGCCGGGCAGCATGCCTTTCAAAAAATCGAGTGGAAATACCAAAAGGTGCAACAGCCGCGCTCCCAGTCCTTTGCTTACCGTGCGGTTCACCGATTCGCCCATGAGGGTTTGCACCGATTCGTGGAGGGTTCCCTGCTGCCACTGCGGCACAAAATAGAACAACAGCGGAAATGCAAATGACAGCAACGAAGCCAATAGCAATGGGTGGTAAAGCAGTCGATACTTTTTGTGTAAAACAATGGCTGCCAGCATAGAAATACCCAAAAATGCTATAGAAGGCAAGCCTTTGGATATAAAACCGATTCCGGCCAAGAGCGGTGGAATGATAAAAAAGTGACGCAGCTTCTGTTGGTTCAAATAGTGCCAGGGCAGTACAATAACCGGAAAACTCAGCAAGGAATAGAACAAATCCATTTCGGCCATTCGGCTATAGTAGAGTATCAAATCTTCGCTAATAAAGAATAATAAAACGGCTATTGCAGCCTGTCTGGCAGGCACATACTTGGCTGCGAAATAGTAGATAAACAAGGTGAGCAACAAGTAGGAAAACACTGAAGGCAACCTACTTACCAGCTCGTTGGTGTGCCCCGTGAGTGCATATAAACCGGCAAGCGTCCAGTTGTATAAAGGTGGTTTTCTGTAGTAGTTTTCGCCATGCAAGGTGGCTTGCCAAGGGTTGTGGCCGTAGAGCAATTCAAGTGCTATGAGCGCCCGCCTGGGCTCTTCGTGCCCCAAAGGAATGCTGCGCAGATGGCCAAACAAAGCTGTAAAGGCCAAAAATGCCAGAAGCACTATGGTTATTTGCTTTTTGTATTTAG
>WGNN01000046.1 GCA_016124515.1 bacterium | reverse complement strand
GCGCCACTTACCTGATTCAATGCCAAACGAACGGCCTCTTCCAAGGCACAGTTTTCTGTCTTTTCAATTTCTTCAATCAAGTGGATCAACACTTCGGTATCGGTGTCGCTGATGAAGCGGTGGCCGCGTTTGATCAACTCTTCTTTTACGGTGCTATGGTTTTCAATAATGCCGTTGTGTATAATAGCAAGCTTTGAGTCGCCGCTCAAGTGTGGGTGGGCGTTCACATCGTTTGGTGCACCATGTGTGGCCCAGCGGGTGTGGCCTATTCCCACAGTGCCCGACATTTGGTCTTCGGTAAGTATTTCTTCGAGCGCACTCACCTTACCGGCTTTTTTGCTCACTTTTATTCCGTTGTTCCAAACCGCAATCCCCGCACTGTCATAACCGCGGTATTCCAGTCTTTTAAGTCCTTTTATTAATACAGGGGCAGCATTTTTATTACCCAGGTAAGCAACTATTCCACACATATTCTTAGCGTATTAAGATGATTCAAAATTAACGGTTCTATAAATCTAGGCTTTCAGGGCCTTGTTTAAATTATCAATAGCTTTTGTCAGGTCGGTGAGTTCATCAAAATTGAGCGACTGCGGTCCGTCTGACAAAGCTTTGGCCGGATTGGGGTGTGCTTCAACCATTATGCCATCGCAGCCCGCGGCAATAGAGGCAAGTGCCATGGGCTTTATATATTTCGAATCGCCGGTGCCGTGGCTTGGGTCGGCAAATATGGGCAGGTGGCTCAGGTCTTTAATTAGCGGTATTGCGGCCACATCAAGCGTATTTCTGAGTGAGGTGTCGAAAGTTCTGATACCGCGTTCGCACAAAATAATTTTTGGGTTGCCGCTCGACAAAATGTATTCTGCCGCGCCCAACCATTCAGGAATTCGCGCCGACATTCCCCTTTTTAGAAAAATGGGTTTGTCTATGCGACCCAATTCTTTTAACAAAAAGAAGTTTTGCATGTTGCGTGCCCCAATTTGTATGATGTCGGTGTACATGGAAACATCGTCGAGCACACTTCGGTCCACCACCTCGGTAATTACTTTCAGGCCATATTCATCGGCTATTTCGCGGATGATTTTGAGCCCTTCGGTTTCAAGTCCTTGAAATGAGTAGGGCGATGTACGGGGCTTGTAGGCTCCGCCGCGGATGAAATTGATACCGAGTTTTTGCAAATGCGCCCCCACTTGGTGCATTTGTTCCACACTTTCTACCGCACATGGGCCGGCCATTATTTGAAAATTGCCATTGCCAATAAGGGTGTCTTTCACGTTGAAAACCGTGCGTTCCGAGCGCCACTCTTTTGAGCTCAGTTGGTAGTTGAGCGGTGGAAAGTAGATTTTGTCAACTCCTTTGATGGATGTGATGTGCCTTACCAGCTCCTCAGAAAGGTTGATGGGCAGGAAAAAAACATTGTCGCCAAAAAAGTTGAGTGAGTTGAATCTGTCGTCAATTTCGCTGATGGCTAGGGCCACATCTTTCAGCTCGTTGGTCGTCAGGTTTTTGTGGGTGGTAACAATCACGGGCGGTCAATTTTGGAGTAAAAAACGCGCAAATAAGCACCATTTGGTCGTTTTGCCGATGCGCCTTTCACCACAAATCTACCTGCAGAAAACGGAATTGGCTCGTTTTTGACTGCTTTGATAACCAAACCATAATCCACAAAATCGGGGTTGCGTTTGTAGCTGTTGAAAATGCCCTGCACATGGCTCGTAAGGTTGAATACAAAGGCTTTTTCTATAGGATTGTACGACCTAACCCAATATACTTTCGATTGATCGGCTACATCGTACAGCTGCCCATCGGCATCTACCACTTTTATGTCGAGAAAAGGAATGGGTTTAAAACTGTAGTTGTGGTATTTCTCGTCGCAGGGCAATATGAGTTCTGCCTTGTGAAAAGCAAAAAGGGGCGAATCGGTAAGGTTTTTAAGCTCTGGAATTTTTATGGAAACATAGGTGCCGCCAATGGCTTGCAAAAAGCCTCGGTAGGCGTTGGTAGAGTCAGCGTTTACGGCAGATTCTATTGCGGTGTTTTTGTAGTTGTGTCTCAGGTGGCTAAAGCTAGTTACATTGGTCCTGAACTGCAATTCAGCCGTTCCGTTTTGTCGTTCAAGCAAATCACCGTCGCGGGTAAAGTAGTGGTAATAGGCCTTTATAAAGCTCGAATTGCTCACCAGGTTGAAGTAGCAAATGAGGCCTTCATTTTCTTTAAACTGCGACTCGGGCACCAAAGCTATACCGTAGCATTGGCGCAGAAAAAATTTGTCTTTGGTGTAGCTGCTGCCGGGTTTTAGGCCATTGCTGCCCCACATATCGGTTATGTTTACATGCAGCACGCCGTTGTTGATAGCCAGTTTGAAGTTTTTGCGGAAACCTATTTTTTTGCCCAAGGTAATACTGTCGTTGTTGTAGTAGTTTTTTGATGCGTCTATTGAGTCGGCCAGCAGGTACACACCAATGTCTTGCCCCTGCGACAGGTTGCCGTAGTAATCGATAAAAGCAAGGTCAATGGTTACCGAGTCCACCTCGGCATTGGTAGGAATGCTCACCGAACCGTTCAGGCCCACTTGGGTGAAAATGGAGCTTCGCATGGGGCCAAATACGGAGTCGTGCAAGGCGCCCAGCAGTTGAAAGTTGATGTTGTCGGTACGTTGGTAGGCTTCCTTTACCGTTTCAATTTGTATCTGTTTCAGCAAAAAGGTATCAGACGGAAACTCATTGAGGTTGAGATCAAGGTTTAGCTGATCGTTGTTGTTGCAGGCCGCGGTGGCCAGTATGAGGTAGCCCAGAAATAGTTTAAGAAAAAAGGCTGCGGTAGAAGTTTTTGTTTGCTTCAATATACTCTTCTTCATGCTCTTTGTCAAAGATGTGCTTAAGAACCGGTTTGTCAAGCGTGTCGATGTAATCATTTAAATCTTTCATTGAGCCATTGGAAGAATTTACCACTGCATCGGCATAGGCAGCACCTATTTTGTACAGGTCGGAGCAATTGGGGTTGTTGAAATTGAGTTCTGATGGAAGCTCTGAATCATCCACATTGATGTGGGCGTTTTCGAGGTAATTTTCGCCAATTGGGTGGTCAAAATAATTGCTGTAGGTTGAATAAATGATTTTTGAATTCTTGAATACAGGTTCGTTTTTGTAAGATGTTTTGGCCAGCATGGGTATCAGGTTTCCCATCCAGCCATGACAGTGAATAATATCGGGTTCCCAACCCAATTTGGTTGCAACCTCTATCACACCTTTGTTAAAAAACAGGGTTCTTATATCGTTGTCTTCAAAAAACGATTCGTCATCGTCGTAGAAGAATTGCTTGCGATGAAACAAGTCTTCATTGTCCAAAAAGTAAATCTGAATTTTGGCTATGGGTAAGGAAGCCACTTTAATTATCATCGGGTTGTCTTCATCGGCAACCGTTATGTTTATACCAGAAAGGCGGATTACTTCATGAAGACGGTGTTTTCTTTCATTGATTTTTCCGTAACGAGGCATAAACACCCGCACCTCCATTCCTTCTTCCTGCAAGGTTTGGGGCAGTACGCGAGCTATATTGCTTAGCTCGGTAAGACCGGTGTAGGGGTCCATTTCGTGGGTGACATACAATACTTTCAACATATATTCGCTACTTTTTCAGCTTCCAAAAATTGGCGCACAAAATTAATCATTTCGCCGCAAAAGCCGAATTAACGAATAGCTTTGTACTTGCTTTACATTAAAATATGCGCATAGCACGTAGTTTAAGCGAACTAAAAAACAGCCTCGATTCTCTGCAAGCAAGCCAAAAAAAGGTGGGTTTTGTGCCCACAATGGGTGCCTTGCACAGTGGGCATATTGCCTTGGTAAATGAGGCTGCCCGGCAATGCGAGGTGGTGGTTTGCAGCATTTTTGTGAACCCAACCCAGTTTAACGACCCCGCCGATTTTGAAAAATATCCACGAACCGATGAAGCGGATATTGAAGCGCTGTGCGAAACCCGTGGCGATATCATTTATTTTCCAAAATATGAGGAGTTGTACCCGGCCAACCAAGCCAAGCTGATTGACTATACCGATGAGGAATTGTATGCCGTATTTGAAGGCAAATTCCGTCCCGGTCATTTTCAAGGGGTGGTTACCGTGGTAATGCGCTTGTTTGCCCACGTGCAGCCCAATGTGGCTTTTTTCGGGTTGAAAGACTACCAACAGTTTCTAGTAATACAACGCGCTACGCCACATTTTTTTCCAAATATTGAAATTAAAGGGGTGGCTACCGTGCGCAACAACGAAGGCCTGGCACTTAGCTCGCGCAACAAACGCCTTAATGAAACCGAACTGGTGCAGGCGCAAACCATTTCGGCGGTTTTGAAAAAAATTGCAACAGCAGGCCCGGCAACAGATATTGCCACACTTGAAGCGGAGGGCAAAGCCACCTTGCAGGCTAAAGGATTCGATACTGAATACCTGGCTATTTGCAATGCCAAAAACCTGCATCACTTAGCCAACTGGCACGAAGCTGAAAACTATATTGCCGTGTGTGCAGCCTATATAAATGGTGTAAGACTTATTGACAACTATCTCTTTTAATATCTTGAAAAAGCTACTCAATATTTTAAAATACCTGGTGTTTCTTTCGCTCGGCTTCGGCATATTCTTTTATGTATATCCGGTAAAGGAAATAACCGATTTGCTACACAAGCTAAAGGAAGCCAACTACATCTACATTTTTCCTGTCATTGCCATTGCGCTTAGCTCGCATTATTCGCGTGCCCTGCGCTGGAAAATGCTCATTGATCCGCTTGGCTATAAGGTAAAGCCCTTCAGCTCGTTCAGAGCCATCATGATAGGCTACTACTTCAATACCCTTGTGCCACGCATGGGCGAGGTGAGCCGCTGTGTGGCGCTCAACCGCATAGACCGAGTTCCTGTTTCGGCGGTGCTGGGTACGGTTATTACCGAACGCATTTTCGACCTTATATCGCTGGCATTTGTGGTGGGCCTTACCGTGCTGCTCGAGTTTGATTTGGTCGGCGAGTATATCATCGATTTGGTGGTAAAGAAAATTGCCGGCTTGGGCGGACTCTTCAGTTTCAACATGTTTTTGCTGTTGCTTGTAGCCGCCATACTTGGTCTGCTGGGCTTTTGGATTCTGAAAAAAACTGGCATTTACGACAAAATTTCGGGCCTGTTGGTAGAGTTTAAAGAAGGCCTTATTTCGGTGCGAAAGCTCAAAAACCCCTTGGCATTTATTGGCCACACCGCCTATATCTGGATTTCCTACTACACCATGTGCTACCTCAGTTTTTTTACTTTGCCCGAAACTGCGGGGCTGGGACCAAGTGCCGGACTGGTGGTTTTCACTTTGTCAACCATTGGTTTTATAGCACCCGTGCCCGGTGGTGTAGGTACTTACCAATTTATGTTTACCCTGGCGCTGGGTTTTTTCTTTGTTGATGAACTCGCTGCCAAGTCGGTGGCCATGATAGCCTTTATGGTAAATACGGTTCTCAATTTGATAATTGGCGCTATTGCCTTGTTTATGTCGCCTAAAAAAGATGCCGATGCACCCCTCGTTGAAAGCTAAAATACACCCAACTGTTGCTGCACTAAAAGCGCAAACCGATGTCTGGAAAAATGCGGGAGAGCGGGTGGTTTTTACCAACGGCTGTTTTGACATCATACATCCCGGCCATGTGGATTACCTGTTTCATGCCCGCGACTTGGGCAGCAGGCTGGTAATTGGTGTAAATACCGATGACAGCGTACGCCGGCTAAAAGGCCAACACCGCCCCATTCAACACGAAGAAGCGCGACTGCAAGTATTGGCAGCCTTGGCTTGTGTGGACGCCCTTTTGCTTTTTGGCGAAGAAACCCCCATACATCTCATAACCGAAATAATGCCCGATGTGCTGGTAAAGGGCGGCGACTACACCATAAAAACCATCGTGGGCGCGCAGGAAGTAATGGCAAATGGCGGCAGGGTAGAAGTAATCCCATTTCTTGAAGGATATTCTACTTCGGCTATTGAGCGGAAGATAAAGGAGAGAGGCTGACCTTTATTGACAAGCATGAATTTACAGGACGAATTCATTAGGATTTTGGCAGCACCTTAAAAGCTTTATTTTTTCGGGTAAAAATCAACGTGAATAATGTAAGGTATAACAAGCCAGCAGCCAGAGCTATGTAAATGGCATAGTTTTCAAAACTTGAATTGAAATTGCCGGTAATTATTTCATAAACGTAAAAAGTTCCCGGGCCGTCGCCAAAATCAAATTGGAATAAGAAGATTATTGGATATAGAAGTACTGATGCCCAGGCCGCAATTTTTGTTTTTTGATCCATTTGTTCATATCTGGCAACGATGCGGTTCATTAATATAAGGTGCAGTGTGCCAAATAGTATTACAGAAAATATTCCAAACAAGGCAAACCAACCCAAAACACTCAATCTTGCAAGTGGGCCACAAAATCCCAATATATTTCCTAATATAATTATTGATTTATTGCGGTTATTCATTTTGCGGTAATAAATTCAATTCTAATAAACAGGGCTTTTTATGGTCGTCCATTTATACATGTGGGCTGTACCCAATTTGCGTATTAATCATATCACCCAATCAAAAA
Source organism: bacterium (assembly GCA_016124515.1). GTDB lineage: Bacteria > Bacteroidota > Bacteroidia > CAILMK01 > JACPUW01 > JACPUW01. The sequence continues at coordinate 36,828 of WGNN01000046.1, read as the reverse complement.
ATACTACCCGCTCCGTTCTGCGCCAGCTTCACCGGATTCAGTTTTCCTAAATCAAGGGTAAAGGTTATGCGTTGCCAAAAATTCATGGGGTTGTTGTGCAGGTATTCCTTAAACACGGCTGAATACAAAAACGGTAGGTTGATGCTTACCATATCCTTGTACAAATTGACTTGCAGGCCTGCTTCTATCAGGGTGGTTTTGCTCAGGTTCAGTGCCCTGAACTCTTCCGGAATAAAACCTCCGTTTACAAAAAAGCGCAGCGGTAGTTTGGGTATGGCCGCACTTAGGTTGCAGGCCAGCAGGTATTTGCTGGTGCCAAAACCCAGGTTTGGGGTCACTATGCCTCCATCGCTGCTTATGAGTTGGCGGCTGCCCAGGCTCTGCTGTCGTGCGCGGTCCATTACTATACCATCCAACATATAGTCATAAAAACCCGCCAAATTGCTCATGCGCAGTTGATAAATAGCGGTTTCGGGATGTTTGTCAATGTTGGGTGCCTTCAAAAAGGTTCCTGCAAACAACCTGAACCTGATGTCTTTTTTCGGATTGTATGGTATGCTGCCTTTTAGTTCAGCCCGAAGTTGTGCAAAACTGTCGCCACCTCTTATCGCGGTTTTCAGCTCGTATGGAAAGGAAGCTACCGAGTTGCTGAAGGAATAGCTGAGTTCGGCCAAACTGCGCCAATAACGCACAGGTTCCGTATTGTTGCCCAGTATGTTGTAGTTTCTTATTACAGTACGCAGCTTTACCTCGTGCATGAATTGGTGCTTGAGCCGCGGCCCGAATTTGTAGTGCAAAAAGGGTTGTACTTTTATGTATTTGAATACATCGGAATATACTTCGCCGCTGCTGTTGCGGTTCCAGTAGTTTATGCCAAAGCTTTTGGAGTTTATCCCCAGCGAAATGTGCTTGCGGTTTTGGGCGCTTTTCCAAAACCAATTGCGCTGCAAATTGCCCAGCCAATTGAAGTTGTGGCTGCCCAGGGCATAGAGTGGCACCAGTTGGTACTCAAATTTTCGTTGCGGAAACACGGGGTTCATCAGCACAAGGCCCAGCATGGTTTTGTCGCTCGTATTAACACCTATGGCAGGCCACACATCCAATACGCGTTCGCCGCTTTTTTCATTCAGGCCAAAAAGTTTGATTTTGGTGGGTTTATGACCATTTATATAGCAACTGTTTTTTTGTGTATTGTCTTCCATTTGTGGCAAGCCACGGTTCAGCCACACGCTCTCGGCATCCTTGTCTATTGACAATACGGTATCGCCGCGCACTCCGTCCACCCAAAATTCGCGCATGCCATTGCCACCTTCATCCATCACCGAAACCTTGAAAGGCGCGGCCAGTCCACCGGTTTTTTTCACGGTTAGCAACACATCATCATTTCCCTTGCGCTTTTTAGTAATGTCGTAGTCGTAGGTCACATAATCGCCCAGCATGCCATCAAAAAACCAATCGAGGTTTTTGCCTGATGTTTTCTCAAAACTTTGTTTAAAATCGAGGGGGCCGGGGTGGCTAAATTTCCATTGGTCGAAAAAAGTGGTCATGCAACTGTCAAAAAGCTCCGTGCCCAAGTATTCTTCAAGAAAATCGAGATTCTCGGCGGTTTTGGTATAGATGGAGATGCCATAATTGAGCTGATCGTAGTCATTGGAGTGCAGGTTGCAAGCTTGGTCGGCCCTGCGGCGGCGCATGTGTTTAAGTGCAAATGCGGTAGAATTATCGGTAATGGAAACCAGTGGATCATTGATGGTATTGCGGTAAAACCGGTTTTCATAATAAGAGTTGTATCCTTCGTCAAGGTAAGGAAACCTGCGCTCGTTGGTGCCCAACATTCCCTGAAACCAATTGTGCCCCACTTCGTGCAAAATAACCCGTTGCACATCGCCTATATCGCTGCTTATAACCGTAATGGTGGGATATTCCATGCCACCGCCGGCATTTAGCGGACCGGCCACAGCCTTCACTGTTTGGTAGGCGTAGGCGCCCACATTTTCGGCATAGAACTTTACGCTTTGCGAAAGAAAGTTGGTGGCACTAAACCATGTTTTCTCATTATTGGCTTCGTAAAAAGCCCACGCCACTACCGAATCGCCATTGGCTTGGGCAAAGCTTTGTTTCGAAACCAAATACGCCGGGTTGGCAAACCAGGCAAAATCGTGGATGTTTTCTTCGCGGAAGTGCAGGGTTTTGGTACCTATGGTATCCACCGCATCCATAAAAGTGTAATCGTGGCTGTAGTGCGCATTCGATGTCAATCGGGCTCTTTTGTTCAGCCATTTTACTTCACTTTGGGTAAGCAAATTGCCCGTGGCGGCCACCACATAGTTTTTAGGAACGGTTATGTGCACATCATAGTCGCCAAAATCGTCGTAGTATTCTCCCAAATCGAGATAGGGCATGCGGTGCCAGCCTTTTTGGTCGTAGAGTGCCACTTTTGGAAACCACTGGGTAATGCAATAATGCTCGTAATAATGCCCCATTCTTGAAAAAACCGCCGGAACCACCACTTTGAATGAAATTTCAATTTGGGTAGTTTTGCCGCTTTCAAGCTTGGCGGGCAGGGCTATACCGGCTTTTTCGTGTGCCGCATCAAGGTAGCGGCATGTTATTTCTTTGTTACCTGTGTAAAAATGCACCTCTTCCATACGGCCCATTTCGTCTGGTTTGGCAAAGCGAAAATCAAGGTTTCCTACGCGTTCCAACTGCCGGGCAAACGGGGTGGTTTTGCTGCTGTAGGCATTGGGCCACAAATGAAAGTAAAGTGAGTCAAGCGCTTGCGGCGAATGGTTGGTATAGCTAAGGGTAAGTTTGCCGCTGAGGCTGTGGCTGCCGGGGTCCAAGGTTACGGCTATGTTATAGTCAGCTTTTTGTTGCCACAAATCCTGGGCAGATGTGGATACAAATGGCAGTACAAAAAGAAAACTAAACAGTATTATCGAAGTGTTTCTCATATAGCTTTTGCTGGAAGTAGAAACGACAAAAATATTGTAAAAACGACTACATTTGCCGCCTATGTACGATGGATATGATGAGCCGTCAGGAGATGAAAGAAAAGAACTGGTTGTATTGTACGAGAAACTCATTTCTGAAAGTTCAACCCCATTTTTTGACAGTGACCAATACGAGCAGATCATAGAGTTTTATCTGCAAAACGATCAAATAGTTCAGGCAAGCGAAGTACTTGAGTTTGCGCTGGAGCAGTATCCCTTTTCTACCGGTTTGTTGTTGCACAAAGCACACATTAAGATATATGACAACGAGTTGGAAGAGGCGCTTGAACTTGCCGATAAAATCCGCCTGCTGGAACCCTACAATCCCGAAGTATTTGTGATTTTGGGCAATGCCTATGACGAAATGGGGCAGTATGAGTTGGCCATTGAGCAGTACGAAAAAGCGCTCACCTTCGATGGCGAAAAAGACGAGATTTACCTCTACATGGCCTATTGCTACGAAAACTGGGACAAATACCGCCACGCCGTGGATGTGCTGAAAAAAGCCATTGAGTACAACAACCAAAATGTGCAGGCACTCAGCGAGCTGGCTTTTTGTTGCGACTTTGTGCCCGATACCACCCACATCAAAGACTTTGTAAAAAAGTTTATTGACGACAATCCGTATTCTTTTATGGCTTGGTATTGCCTGGGCAGCATCAATTTTAAAAACGAAGACTACACCGAAGCACTCAATGCGTTTGACTACGCAGCCATTATAAACGAAAAATACATCCCCGCCCACCTCAACATGGGCAATATTTACTACATACAAGAGTCGTTTGACAAAGCCATTGAATGTTTCAGAAGGATACTTGAAATAAGTAATGACGACATTTTTGCCCTCTGCTACATTGCCAATTGCTACAAAGGCATGGACAACTTTCGCAAGGCGCGCGAGTACTACAAAAAAGCGCTGAAAGTTGACTCCAACTTTTCTGATGCATGGCACGGAATGGGCACCACTTACCAAGCCGAAGATAAACACCGATCGGCCTTGGACTATTTCAGAAAAGCCATTGAGTTGGATAAAGACGATCCTACTTTTTGGTTTTCAATAGCCGAAAGTTATTATGAACTTGACATGACCAACGAGGCTTACGAGGCCTACGATAGAGCGCTGGATATAGACGGACTCAACGAAGAGTATTTGAAAAGTTTTGCGCTTTTCCTGTCGGATTGTGGCAAAAACGAAGAAGCCCGCGGCCTGCTTGAAGGCGCACTGGAGTTTTTGCCCGAAGATGTGGATCTGCTGCTGACCCTTGGTGGCATAGAACTGGAGATGGGCTTGCAACCCGAAGCGCTATTTCACCTGGCCGAGGCTATGGATCAAGACGAACATTGTTTTGTTACTTTTTACGAATTGTTTCCCCACCTTGTATCGCATTTCCTGGTGCAAGAGGTATTCAATCTAAAATAAATCAATATGAATTTTAATTTAAAAAATGTGCCCGCGAGGAGCTCAAAACCTCGTGAAGAAGGCCTTACCATGGTTATGGACAAAGGCTTGAGCTTAAGGCAGGTAGAAGATTTCCTGAGCATGAACGGCGACTTGGTTGACCTGGTAAAGCTTGGATTTGGAAGCTCGGTGGTTTCGCCCGGTTTGCAAGACAAAATAAACCTGTACAAACAAGCCGGTATAAAAACCTATTTCGGTGGAACCCTCTTTGAAGTTTTTACCATCAGGGGGCAGTTTGAAGACTACATGCGCGTGCTTGATCAATACGGCTTGGAGTATGTAGAAGTATCGGACGGATCGATGGACATGCCACACGATGAAAAGTGCAACTACATAGCGCAATTGGCCAAAAACTACACCGTGTTGTCTGAAGTAGGGTCAAAAGACGCCAACGTGATAATACCGCCCTACAAATGGATAAAACTGATGAAAGCCGAGTTTGAAGCCGGCAGTTGGAAGGTAATAGCCGAAGCACGCGAAAGTGGAACCGTAGGCATTTTTAGAGGAACCGGCGAAATACGCAGCGGTCTTATTGACGAAATTCTAACCGAAATTCCCGCCGAAAGCATCATTTGGGAAGCACCGCAAAAAGGCCAACAAGTGTGGTTTATCAAACTACTGGGCACCAACGTAAACCTGGGCAATATTGCCCCCGAAGAAGTAATACCACTCGAAACCCTTCGACTGGGCTTGCGCGGAGACACCTTTAACCAATTTTTGGGATAATAAACAACAAAAACTGCATGAAACTGATTAAGAAAGCCCCTGCAATATTGCTAATGGCGGTATTGCTGCTGAGTACGGCAACCCAATGTAAAAAAAGTAAAAACGAAATAAAACCAACATTCAAAGTGAAAGAAGACGGACTTTACGCAGAAATTCAAACCAGCAAAGGGAATATCCTGGCCAAACTGGAAATGAATAAAACACCCCTTACGGTAACCAACTTTGTAGGCCTTGCCGAAGGAACCATAAGCAATACTTTTAAACAACCCGGCGAACCCTTCTACGATGGTTTGGTGTTCCACAGGGTCATCAACAATTTCATGATTCAGGGTGGCGACCCAACCGGTTCGGGTGCCGGCGGACCGGGCTACAAATTTGCCGACGAGATTCTTCCCGGCGATTTGGTGCACGATACTTCTGGTATTTTGTCAATGGCCAACTCGGGTCCGCACACCAATGGCAGCCAGTTTTTTATCACCCACAATGCTACTCCGTGGCTCAATGGTGCACATACCATTTTTGGCCATGTGGTAGAAGGTATTGATGTGGTAAATGCCATCAAACAAGGCGATACCATCAAACACGTGCTCATTATACGCGAAGGCAAAGAAGCCAAAGACTTTGTAGCCAACGACGAAACTTTTGAAGCTTTGAAAGCCAATGCCAAGGAAGCCAACAAAGAGCGCTACAGAACGTACGTGAAAAGCCTGGCTGAAAAAATGGCCAACGGCGACGAAATAAAAGAAGTGGGTGAGAACATGTATGTAATCATCAGAGAGCAAGGCAACGGTCCGCTGCCTAAAAAAGGCCAAACCGTAACCGCCAAATACCACGGAAAATTTGACGACGGAAGAACTTTTGACAAAGGCGAATACAGCTTTGAACTTGAAACCGGAAGTGTAATAGAAGGTTGGCACCTTGGCTTTGCCCAACTGCACAAAGGAGCCAAGGCTACTTTTGTTATTCCTTACTGGCACGGCTACGGCGAACGTGCACAGTTTCAGGGGCAGATGCCAGCGCGTTCAACCCTTATTTTTGATGTAGAACTACTTGATATAAAGTAATTTATAATCAAATAAAAAACAAAAAAGTCTCTGCCGCGGCGGAGACTTTTTTGTTTACGGGCCTTGCAGCAAAAAATCTGTTTTCAGTAAGTCACAATTTATCAGTTGCTTAAAATGTTGAATTACAAGCGAAACAAGCAGTTGTTGACATTTTAGCGACAAATAGCCAAACTGCGGCCCTGCCTTTTCACTACATTTTACACAATATATTAAGGTATTATTATCAAACCCCATTGAAGCTAAAGTATATGCCTGCAAAAAAGAAAGTCACCAAAATTTTTGTTCTTGATACTTCCGTTATCCTCCACGATTCCAATGCCATTTTAAGTTTTCAGGAGCACGATATTGCCATTCCCATTACGGTGCTCGAAGAGATAGATAATTTCAAAAAAGGCAACGATGTCATCAACTTCAATGCGCGGCAGTTTATCAGGTTGATTGATGAGTTGGCGGGCGAGTTTACCCTGCAACAATGGATACCCCTTCGCGGCAAAACCAAGGGCTCTTTTACCGTGGTAATGAACGAAAATGAAGCCCAAAGCGATGTGAATCTGGTGTTTGGCGAATACAAGAGCGACCACCAAATACTCAATGCCGCGCTCACTATAAAAAAGCGTTTTCCTGAGCGACCGGTTGTATTTATTACCAAAGACATCAACTTGCGGCTCAAGGCAAAGGCGCTCGGGCTCACCGCCGAAGATTTTACATCGGACAAGGTAAGCAGCATTGACACACTGAACAAAGGTTGGATTCTGAAAGAAGGTATTTCTGAGGAAGTCATCAATAAATTTTATGAAGAAGGTGCCATTTCGCCCACCGAAGCAAAAATCAAAAAGCCGCGCAAAAACAGCTATTTTGTGCTTAGAAACGGGCGCAAATCGGCCATGGGATTTTTTAACCCCGCCACCAATGCTATTGAACGCATAGAAAAAACCACCGCTTACGGCATTCAACCCCGCAATGCCGAACAAGTATTTGCCCTGCATGCCATCATGAATCCGGCGGTAAAGCTGGTAAGCCTTCAAGGCGTGGCCGGTACAGGCAAAACCCTGCTCGCACTTGCCGGTGCCATTGAGCAAAAAAGCGATTTCAGACAGATTTTTATTGCCCGCCCCATAGTGCCGCTCTCCAACAAAGACATTGGTTACCTGCCCGGCGATATCAAGTCAAAACTGAATCCATACATGGAACCCCTTTGGGACAACCTCAAGTTTATCCAGGGGCAATTCAGCGAAGCGGACTCTCGTTATCAAAAAATTTCGCAAATGGTAGAGTCAGAAAAAATTCTTATACAACCACTTGCCTATATCCGCGGTCGTAGTTTGTCAAACATTATTTTTATTGTTGACGAAGCGCAAAACCTTACACCACACGAAATAAAAACTATAATAACACGAGCCGGAGAAAACACCAAAATCATTTTTACCGGCGATATAAGGCAAATAGACACGCCCTATCTCGATGCACAAAGCAATGGCTTGTCGTATATGATCGACAAAATTGGTCAGCACGACTTGTATGCGCACATTACACTTGAAAAAGGCGAACGGTCTGAACTTGCCAACCTGGCCAACGACTTGCTTTAGTGCCCGGTTTGAACCTCATTTACGAGCGGCTGCAAAAGCCTGTTTCAAAACTTGAAATTACCGCGCTGGCGCGTGAGGTTGTTCTAAGCGGTCACCAACAAATTCATGAATTAATTCAAGCCATCAATGGCAACAAAAAGCGCGATTTGCGTTTGGCTTGGCTGCTCGAAAATATTATTATTCCCTCACCACAGTTGCACCAACAATTTGCGCTGCCCATTGCCGATAAATACTTGGTAGTGCAAGACTCAAGCGTAATGAGAATTCTGGGGAAAATTTTGGCCGAAACCTGCCTGCCCGAGGAGCGCTATGACGAACTGTATGTGCACGCGCTTGAAATAATTGAAAGTGAACACGATGTGGCTGCCAAAGTGCATGCCGCAAGGATAGCTGCCGCCATTGCACAACAGTACCCTGAACTATTCGGCGAATTGATGCCACTGCTCGAAAATGAGGTGCAAAAGAATTCTGTGGCCTTCCAAAAAGTGGTAGAGAAAATTAAAAGGCAATACAAAAATTCGATTGATTGATTGGGCCATTTCAATGAGATAAGGGTTTGAGCCAATACCTTTGCCGCCATTTTTCAATAGTAAAACTATGCAATTCAGAACGCATAATTGCGGCGAACTCAGACTGGCTCAGGTAGGGCAAAAAGTAATATTAAGTGGATGGATTCAACGCGTCCGCGACAAAGGTCACTTTATATGGATCATGCTTCGCGATAAATTTGGCGAAACACAACTCATGCTCGAAGAAGGAAGCTCTGCAACCGACCTAATAGAAACCGCCCGAAGCCTTGGCCGCGAGTATGTGTTGCGTGTAGAAGGGCTTGTGGTTGAGCGCGAATCAAAAAACGACAAGTTGCCTACCGGCGATGTGGAAGTGAAATTGAGCGCCATTGAAGTACTCAATACTTCAGAAACGCCCCCCTTTACCATTGAAAACGAAACCAATGGCGGCGAAGAGTTGCGCATGCAATACCGCTATTTGGACCTGCGCCGCAAACCCGTGCAAGATGCCCTGTTGTTGCGCCACCGCATGTTGCAGCTTACACGTCAATACCTTTCCAACCAAGGTTTTACCGAGATTGAAACACCTTTTCTTATAAAATCAACACCCGAAGGTGCCCGCGATTTTATTGTGCCTTCACGCCTGCATCAAGGCTCGTTCTACGCCTTGCCACAGTCGCCGCAAACCTTTAAGCAATTGCTTATGGTTTCGGGTTTTGAACGCTATTTCCAAATTGTAAAATGTTTCAGAGACGAGGATTTCCGCGCCGACCGTCAGCCGGAGTTTACGCAAATCGACTGCGAATTGTCTTTTGTTGACGAGCAGGAAATCATGGATATTTTTACGGGAATGGTGCGCACCATGTTCAAGGAAATAAAGGGAATTGCATTGGGCGATTTTCCGGTAATAACCTATGAAGAAGCCATGCGCAAATACGGATCTGACCGACCCGATTTGCGTTTTGATATGCAAATTGTTGAAATGAATAATATGGTGGAAAACAGTGGATTTCCGCCTTTTGACAAAGTGGTAGCCGAAGCCGGTTTGGTAGCCGGAATAAATGCCACAGGCGCAGGTGGCTACACACGCAAGCAAATTGACGCGCTTACCGAATATGTGAAGGAGCCGCGATTTGGAATGACCGGTTTGGTTTGGCTACGCGTAAACGAAGACGGAAGTACCAAATCGGCAGTTGACAAATTTTTTGACGAAACCCAACGACAGGCCTGGGTAGAACTTTTTGGCGCCAAACCCGGCGATTTGCTTTTGATACTTGCCGGCGATGCAGCCAAAGTGCGTCTGACCCTTGGCGAGCTCAGGCTCAAATTGGGCAAGGAACTCAACCTGAGACCGCGCGATGTATATGCCCCACTTTGGGTCATAGATTTCCCAATGGTAGAGTGGAACGAAGATGAAAAACGGTTCGATTCACTGCACCATCCTTTTACCGCGCCAAAACCGGAAGACCTCCATTTATTGGAAAAAGGAACCGCCCGTTCAAGAGCTTATGATATGGTTATCAACGGATGGGAAGTTGGCGGTGGATCAATAAGAATCCACAGCAACGAAATTCAACAGCGCATCTTTAAACTGATAGGTATGAACGAAGAAGAGTACAACCACAAGTTTGGCTTTTTGCTCGGAGCACTCAAATACGGTGCGCCACCCCACGGAGGTTTGGCTTTCGGTTTTGATAGATTGTGCGCTATTTTAGCTGGAACTGAGAGTATTAGAGATGTGATTGCCTTTCCAAAAAACAATGCCGGACGCGATACCATGCTCGATGCACCGGCCATAGTTGAGCCCAATTTGCTCCGCGATTTGGGATTGTCTATTCAAGATAATTAGGGGAACTCAAAAATGAATTTTGATTCCCAAAATTGGATTGAAATTTCAGGTTATTCACATCCCTGTGGAACAAGATGGTCAAAATGTTAAAAATCAATGTAGAATATTGTTTTTGGTATCATTTTAGAATAACATTTTTCAATCATTAATTAGCTTACTATGCTTCTTTCCGTTAATGGATTAAACGATCAATTGGAAAAATATATTTCGGAAAACTATGAGTTTCGCAAGAACCTTATAAACAGGATTTTAGGTCGCGAAGACTTGGAATACCGCGTTTCCGACAACGGCCAATGGATTCCCGTTTCAAAGTTTTTTTACAAGGAACGCCAAAAAATTCAGGCGGAAAGTGGTGACGATTCGGTTTCAATGTATCCCGAATGGCTAATTAAGAAAGTGGCTTTGAAACAATCGGAGGTGGCGCCCGATTACATAGCAAACAAAAACTACCTCAAGATTTTGAACGACGAGCCGGTGAAGGTTCAAAACGTAAAACCCATTAAAACTTCAAGCCGTGTATCGGTTGAGTTAACCGTGGGCGACAAGTGCTTCGTTTCTTTCGGCATGAAAAGGAAACTCTTCAGAAATTACTTTACCTCGCTCCCGGCCATTGTTGAGTCAGTAAGCACTATCGGCGGTATTGAATACTACAACGTGTTTATTCACAAAATAAACAAGAAGAAAAACAAGGTTGACTACTTTGGCCGCCACATGGTAATGAATACCGAAGTGGGCCGCACGCCCGAAGAAGCCGTGCAGCATGTAGCTTATTCGCAGGCTATTTATTAGTGTAGCTTTCTCATTATCAAGTTGCCATCTACCCCGGCGGTTACTATACTTTCCTTGTCGGGCGATAGCGCAATTGCATTGATGTCGTGGTTGTGGTTTTCGTAAACTACTTTTTCCCCGCCAATTTTCCAGCTTATCAAATCGCCCTTGAAAGAGCTGCCCAAATAGCATTGTAAGCCATCGAGTGCCAAGGCGTTGATGCCAAAATCTGTCACTTTCATTTTTGCGGCCAATTTGTTTTCGGTCCATTTCAAGAAGTAAGCGTCAGGAAAATTACCCGCGTAAAGCACCAGTGTTCCTGCGGCGCTCAACTCGGCATCTTGTATGGCGTAGGTTTCTTCTTCAAGGTTGTAGGTCAGCGACCAATCATCTATTTTCCAAACTTTCAAATTGCCGGTGCTCAATGTCATGCGGTCGCCGCCGGTGCTCACCAGGTATTTGCCGTTTTCAGAGGTAGCCAAACTCAGCACGCGATCAAAGTGTCCGGCCAGTTCGGTCACTTTGCTAAAATCTTCGAGGTTCCACACCACAATTTTTTTGTCATCGCCGCCGCTAAAAAGGTATTGGCCATTGCGCGTAACGGCAAGTGCTGCCAGTTCGGCGCTATGGCCATTCAGTTCTTTGTGCATTTTCCAGGTTTCGGTATCCCACACGCGTATGAGGTTGTCGAGTCCGGCACTTATCAGGTACTTGCTGTTGGGCGTAAAAACCAAATCGCTTACACCCACCGAATGGGCCACAAACGATTTTTTGGGCTTTTGGTTGTTCAGGTCCCAAATGGTAATCTTATTGTCGTTGCTTCCGCTGGCAAACATTGACCCGTCAAGGCTGTAGCACAGCGTGTTAACCAAGTCGTCGTGTTTACCAATTAAAATCTTTTTTCCATCATTGGCCAGCGCCGTAAGCCCCGCCGTGGCCACAGCCAGCAGAATGTACCGTATCATATTATATAGTCTTAAGTGTTCTCAAAAAAAACAGGAAAGTAAGCCGAAAGATACCTACAAACTTTCGTACTCTTTTAATACAGGGAGTTTGGAAGAGTAAAATACCTGAATTTATGGCGACAATCCTATTTGAACTGGAAGAGCGGCAAGTGACCCATCATATCGTTCACTGCTTCTTTCACTTCCATCAATTTGTTGTCGTTGTCTTTGTTCATGAGTGCGGTATCAATCAATTCAACCACTTTTTTCATGTCGCCGGGGCGCAAACCACGTGTGGTAATGGCGGCAGAACCCACCCTGAAACCTGAGGTTACAAATGGCGATTTGTCGTCGAACGGCACCATATTCTTGTTCACGGTAATGTCGGCTTTTATGAGGGAGTTCTCAGCTTCTTTGCCGGTTATGTTTTTGTTTCTCAGGTCAATAAGCATCAAGTGGTTGTCAGTACCGCCTGAAATAATGTGGTAGTCAAGGTCTATAAAGGCTTTGGCAAGTGCCTGTGCATTGTCTATTACTGTTTGGGTATAGCTCTTATAGTCGGGGGTAAGGGCTTCGCCAAAAGCCACCGCTTTGCCCGCAATAACGTGCTCAAGCGGACCGCCTTGTGTGCCGGGAAAAACAGCTCCATCGAGCATAGCCGACATTTTTTTAAGGTTTCCCTTGGGGGTGGTTATGCCGTATGGGTTGTCTAAATCTTCGCCCATCATAATGACACCGCCGCGCGGACCGCGCAAGGTTTTGTGTGTGGTGCTGGTAACAATGTGGCAATGCGGAAAAGGATGCTTGAGCAAACCGGTAGCTATGAGTCCTGATGGGTGAGAAATATCAGCCATTAAAAGGGCGCCCACTTCATCGGCTATGGCACGCATGGTAGCATAGTCCCAGTCGCGCGAGTAGGCCGATGCTCCTGCAATAATGAGTTTGGGCTTGTGTTCATGGGCTCTTTTGCGCACCAAATCATAATCAACGGTGCCGGTGGCTTCAGCTACTTGATAAAAAGAGGCGTTGTAGGTGCGGCCCGAAAAATTGACCGGTGAACCGTGGGTGAGATGCCCGCCATGCGAAAGGTCAAATCCCAAAATGGTATCGCCCGGATTGAGTACAGCAAGGTAAACCGCGGCATTGGCTTGCGAGCCAGAGTGCGGCTGCACATTGGCCCACGAGGCGTTGAAAAGCTTTTTCAGTCGTTCTATGGCCAGGTTTTCTATTTCATCAACCACCTCGCAACCGCCGTAGTATCGCTTGCCCGGCAGTCCTTCGGCGTATTTGTTGGTGGCTATTGAGCCTACCGCTTCTAAAACATCTGGCGACACAAAATTTTCTGAGGCTATGAGTTCCAGCCCCATTTGTTGGCGGCGTTGTTCTTTTTCAAGCAGACTGAAAACAGCGTTATCTTTCATTTGGGTTGTTTTTATATTTTTACTTCGGCCACCAATTTTTTGGCGGTGCTCACAAAACTCGTAAAAAATTGCTCTAAATCGCTCTTTTGTATCTGGTGGTTTACCAAAACCAGCCTTATGGACAAGCGGCCCTGCAAATGGCAGTAGTTTACCATAGCCTGCCCCTCGTGTAGCAATTGGTTGCGTATGGCCAAATTCAGTTCGTTGGCGTCTATACCTTCAGGAGCCTTAAACCTGAAGTTGATGTTGAGCGTTTGCACGGGGCTCAACAGCTCCAAGTCCTTGTGTGCCTCAACAAAAGCTGCACAATATTGGGCAAGCTCCATCAGGTGGTTTATGTTCTTTTCGTATTGTTCATCGCCAATGGCTTTCCATGCCAACCATACTTTAAGTGCATCATTTCGCCTGCCGCATTGCAATGATTTTTTACCCAAATCAAAGGAAGCATCTTCATGGTCGTGAAAAAGATAATCCGCGCGATCGGCTGATACCGCTTCATATAATATGGTAGGATTGGCTACCAACAATACCGAGGCGGTAAGCGGTGCATTCATAAGTTTATGTGCATTCCAGGCAAAGGATTGTGCCTTTTGTATGCCGCTGAACAAGTGGCGGTGCTTTTGGCTCAGAATAAGCGATCCGCCCCACGAACCATCCACATGCAGCCAACATTGGTGTTTTTCGGCTATATGTGCCAGCGGCTCTATTGGGTCAAAGGCCCCCAACTCTGTAGTGCCTGCGGTAGCGGCTATAAAAAAAGGTTCTTCGCCGCGGGCTTTGCTATGTTCAATTGCGGCTTCCAAAGCCTCGGGAATCATTTGGCCCAGCTCGTTGCTGGCCACCGATACGAGGTAGTTGCTGCCTAAACCCAAGGCGTAACTTGCCTTTTGAAATGAATAATGGGCTTGGTCAGACACAAAAGCCGACAGGGGTTTTCTGCCACTTAAGCCACCGGTTTTCATGTCGGGGTATTTTTGGTGGCGCGCACACAACATGGCCAGGTTGTTAGAGCTGCTTCCGCCTGCCGTAAAAATGCCGTCGCCATTTGCAAAACCACTGTAGCTGTTCATCTTGGCCACTACTTCCTTTTCTATTAAAGTAGCCATGGGCGATACTTCGTAGGTGTACATTGAAGTATTCATGAGCGTTGCCAGCACATCGCCCAGCACACCGGTTTCGTTGTAGCCACCAAAAAGCTGGTTCACGTACTGCTTGTGACCCGTTTTTACACTGTACTTTATGTAGTCGTTTATGAGGCTTGCTATTTCATCAGAATTGTTTTTGGGGCCCAGAGTTAAATTTACCAGCTGCCTGAGCGCCTGCGGACTATGGTGTTCCAGCACTTTGTCGGCACCTTCATGTATGTTTTTGAATGATCTTATCAGCTCAAAAAGAAGTTCGTTTTCTGTCATGCGTGCAGTTGCAAAATTTATCTATTAAGCATTTTCAGCGTGCTTTGGTTCCTTTGCCGCCCTAGTCTATTATTTCTGAATCTTCCTTGGTTTCTTTGCGCAATAGCCCACGGTAGTGATTAAAAATCTTAGACTTAGACAAAAAACCCAGGTATTTGCCATCTTCCAGTACAGGTAGGTTCCAGTAGCCTGTTTCTTCAAATTTTTGCATCACTTCTTCCATAGAATCGTTGAGTCCCACCGATTGGCTTGGGCGGTGCATAATGTCGTTTACCATTAGGGTTTCCTGCTTTTTGGTATCAAACATTATCTCGCGGATGTCATCCAGCGTTACCACGCCCATAAAATTGTCTTTGGCATCAACCACCGGAAAAATATTGCGCGACGACTTGGATAAGGCATCCACCACATCTTTCAACTTGCCTTTTACCGATACTTTTTTAAACTCCGTTTCAATGAGTTTGTCCACTTTCATAATACTAAGCACCGTTTTGTCTTTGTCGTGAAAGTGCAACTGACCTTTTTTGGCCATTTCGTAGTGGTAGTGCGAGTATTTTTCAAAATAGCGAATAGTGGCATAGGAGAGGGCTGAGACAATCATAAGTGGAATAATGAGCCCGTAGCCACCGGTAACCTCTGCAATAAGGAATATGGAAGTAAGCGGCGCGTGCATCAGACCCGATAACAAACCCGCCATACCCACCATCACAAAGTTCTTTTCGCTGAGGTGGATAGAGAGAAAAGAAAGTTTATTGAGCAGGTTGGCCAAGCCAAAACCCGCCAAGCCACCGGTAAGCATTGAAGGGGCAAACACCCCACCATTACCCCCGGCTGCAATGGTAAATCCCGTGGCAAAAACTTTAACCAACATAAGGCAAAAAACCATGGCCAGTATAAACCATTGGTTGCTATATTCCTTAAAAAACAAGCTGTTTTCCAGTATCTGTCCCTGTTCCTGACTCAGCAATTGGTTCACCGTTTCGTAGCCTTCGCCGTAGAGTGGCGGAAAAATAAAAATGAGCAAACCAATAGCCAATCCGCCCACCACAGCCTTGCCCCATTGGTGGTTTATACGGCTAATAATTTTTTTGGAGAACTGTATGTTCTTGTGAAAGTAATAGGAAACCAAGCCGGTGAAAATACCCAGCAGCACATAGTACGGCGTTTCCTTGTAGTTGAAACCTTCGGTAAGGTGGAATCGGAATATGATATCGTCGCCGTAAATGATTTTGGCAATGAGCGTACCTGTAACGGCAGAAATCAAAAGCGGTATATAGGCAGGAATGGTGAGCTCGAGCAGCAATACTTCAAGGGTGAAAATAACGCCGGCAATGGGTGCACCAAAAATGCCGCCCAATGCTGCCGCTGTGCCACAACCAATGAGCAGGGTACGTTTTTTATAGCCCACGTGAAAAAACCGCCCAAGATTGGAGCCAATGGCGGCGCCTGTGCTCACAATGGGTGCTTCAAGTCCGGTAGAACCACCAAAGCCCACCGTAAGGCTCGAAGTGGCAATGTGGCTGTACATCTCGTCGCGTGGCACCAAACTCGATTTTTTGTTGATGATATACAGCAAGTTGGGAATACCGCGCCCCAGTTTGTTGCGGTTGAGAAAAACCCGGTAGGTTACCGTTAGCAGCAAACCGATAAGCGGGTAGATAAAAAACATGACATTGGCACTTTCAACCGCCGCATTGTGTACGAGCAAGTGCTGTATTTGGTGCACTATGGCTTTGAGCAGGGCCGCTGCAAGGCCGCCTACCAAGCCTATCAATACGCTGAGTAATATGATGAAATTGCGCGAAGAAACGCGCTTTAAACGCCATTTATACAGCTTTGTAATTAGTGCTGAAAGATTCATCAGGTGCTTCGTGTTCCCTTAAATTTGCGCAAATTTATAGGCATTTATATCCAATTTGCCTGTGTGCAACGCTCTAAAATAAATATGCATGAAAGTTTTAGTTATTGGCAGTGAAAGCATTGTTGAGGAAATGGCAGCGTGCCTACCCAAATCGTTCCTTGTTAAAAGTACGCCCTCAGGTGCCGATCTATTTGAAGATGACTTTGAACCATTTGACCTGGTAATAGATACCACCGCCGATGACAATGTGATGCTGAATGTAGGCTTGGAAACTTTTGAAGGCTATATCATATTGAGTAGTGTGAAAAGCTCACTTGAGCAACTAGTGGACCCCGAAATGGTAGAAGGAAAGGTGTTTGGCATGAATTGTTTGCCCACTTTTATCAACCGCGAGGTAAAGGAAATGACTCTTTTGAATGAAGAAGATTTGCCTGATTTTAAAAAACTTATGGAAAAACTGAATTGGCAATACGAGTTGGTAAAAGACAGGGTAGGCATGGTAACCCCGCGCGTGGTTTGTATGATTATAAACGAAGCTTTCTACACTGTGCAGGAAGGAACTGCTACAAAAGATGATATTGACACAAGTATGAAGCTGGGCACGGCCTATCCTTATGGTCCTTTTGAGTGGGCCAAGCGCATAGGTTTGAGCAAAGTGTATGAAGTATTGCTGGCAGTATATGAAGACACCAAAGATGAACGCTATAAAATATGCCCGTTGCTCAAATCAGATTGCTACAAAAGCGGCGAACTTTTTTAGTAGTGCGCAGCTTTTTTGCGCAGCAGCAACCGCAGTTTGCAGCAACAATGGGTCATTGACCTAATAACGTATATTTGAAATCACTCTAAAAAACTAAAGATGTCAAAAGAATCGAACGACAAGCAAAAGGTGCTACAGGTAACCATTGATAAACTGGAAAAACAGTTTGGCAAAGGGGTGGTTATGAAGCTAAGCGACGAACGGGCAAAGGGAATTGATGCCATTTCAACCGGCTCACTGGGTTTGGATATTGCCCTGGGTTGCGGCGGCTTGCCTCGCGGACGTATAGTAGAAATATACGGACCTGAATCTTCGGGTAAAACCACCTTGGCCATGCATACCATTGCCGAAGCGCAAAAACGTGGCGGTATGGCGGCGTTTATTGATGCGGAACACGCCTTTGACAAAGTATATGCCGAAAAATTGGGTATTGACGTGGAGAACCTGCTCATTTCGCAGCCCGACGATGGAGAACAAGCCCTTGAAATTGCCGACCACCTCATTCGCTCAGGAGCGCTCGATGTGGTGGTAATAGACTCGGTGGCTGCCTTGATACCACGCGCTGAGTTGGAAGGCGAAATGGGTGAATCAAAAATGGGTTTGCAAGCTCGACTCATGTCGCAAGCCTTGCGAAAACTCACCGGATCAGTAAACAAAACAAATTGTATCGTTATATTCATCAACCAGTTGCGCGAAAAAATCGGGGTAATGTTTGGCAACCCCGAAACCACTACCGGTGGTAATGCACTTAAATTCTACGCATCGGTAAGGTTGGATATTCGAAGAATTGGCGCACTGAAAGACGGAACCGACATTACAGGAAACCGCGTACGTGTGAAAGTGGCTAAAAACAAAGTGGCACCACCTTTCCGTCAGGCGGAATTTGATATCATTTACGGCGAAGGTGTTTCGCGCATTGGCGAAATAATAGATATTGGCGTAGAACTGGAAATAGTGAAGAAAAGCGGTTCGTGGTTTAGCTACGGCGATACCAAGCTGGGGCAGGGACGCGACTCTGTGAAACAAATTCTGAACGACAATCCGGAGCTTGCCGAAGAAATAATGGGCAAAATAAAAGCTGCCTATTTCCCAAAAGCTGCTGATGAATAGCGCCCTAAGGAAATATGTACTCTTACTTGTAGTTGGCTTGTGCGCCACAGCCCGGCTTTTTGCCCAAACTGATACTTTGCAGTCTTATGAAAAAGGTACCACTCAGGTGCCTTTTGCCATTAAAGGCGCTTTGTGGTACATGGCACGTTTTGATTTGCAGGCACCGGGTCATCTCAAATCGGTGCGGGTAATGCTTGATGGTGAAGGAAGCGGCAAACTCCGCTTGTTTGGTCACGAAGGTGGCTCGCCTTATGCCGAACTTGAAAAAGACCTGATTGAAGCTGTGTCATTTGAAAAAAAAGGTGCTGAACCGGATTTCATAACCATAGACTTACCCCAAGATGTGTGGCTGGATAACAACCAGTTTTTTGTGGTTCTGGACTTATCTGAAAGCGAATTGCGCCCTATGCGTTGTGGTGTCAGGCAAAAACCACATTGCGCATCGCCCGATGGTGGCACTTTTGCTCCTACGGTTGTAGCCATGCCGGGCCCGGTATCCTACTACAACCACCACTGGCAGTTGCTCGATTATCCGCTGGTGGTGCAAGCCATTTTTGATATTCCTGAACACAACAGCCGCAATTATTTTATTGACGTAACCGAGGCCAAGGGTTTGCCATTGGATATGCCTATGAAAACCGTGGCATGGGGCGACTACAATGGCGACGGATACCTTGACTTGCTGGTAGCGGGTCGTTTGTTTAAAAACAACGGAACCGCCAAAAACTTTACCGAAACCAGCGAGGATGTGGGCCTTAAAGGTGGCGCCTATGGCAATGCCTTTGTTGATTTAAACAATGATGGCTGGCTTGATATCCTACTTTTTGCAAGCGACAATGTTGCCTTTATGAATAGGGGAGATGGTACTTTTTCGGTTTTCCCTCTTGACCTTCCTACATTCAGCAGCATGTCCTCATTTAGCATTGGCGATGTAAATGGCGATGGCTACGCCGATTTGTTTGTGGGGCAGCTTTGGAGCACCTATCCGATACCGCAAACCAATTATTTGTTTCTCAATGACCAAAACCTGGGTTTTGTTGATGCTACGCGCAATATTTATCCGCAATACGATGGCAACACCAACTACCCAAACAATACAGCCTGCGACCCCAACAACAGCAGTACGTTTTTATCAAACGGCAACCGAGCCCGCCGCAGCCGGGGCAGCCAATTTGTTGACTTTGATAATGATGGCGACCTTGACTTGTTTGTGACCAACTATTTTCTTGAAACCGACGAGTTTTATGCCAACAATGGCAATGGCACTTTTACCGACATAAGTG
Organism: bacterium; assembly: GCA_016124515.1. Classification (GTDB taxonomy): domain Bacteria; phylum Bacteroidota; class Bacteroidia; order CAILMK01; family JACPUW01; genus JACPUW01. The sequence goes on along the minus strand of WGNN01000046.1, from coordinate 17,083 downwards.
CACAAAAAGGAATTGATATTTCAGCGAGTGGTTCAAACCACGGCACAGGTGTAGATTGGTACGACTATGATAATGATGGCGATCTGGACCTTTTGCTCAGCAATTTTGCCCACCCTTGGGGAGTAAAATCGTTTGGACATGAAGGAACCGGCATTTACCGCAACGAGGGCCCGCCCAACTACAACTTTACCAACCTGTATGGCAAAACAGGAATTATGTACGAAGAAACGCAGGCGGGTGGCGCTTTTGGCGATATGGACAATGATGGATTGGCCGATTTGGCGCTTACCACTTACTATGGCTGCCGATATATTGAACTCTATAAACAAGACCGCAACCATAAGTTCAGCAGCCGCACCTACCAATATGGCCTTGAAAATATAGTGACCGGCGAGGACGTAAACTGGGTGGATTTTGACAACGATGGCCGCCTTGATTTATGCCTGGGCAACAATGGCAGGTTCAGGCTATATAAAAACAATGTTGACTGCTACGACCACCGTTGGGTAGCGTTTGATCTTAAATCGGCAAGCAGCGCTGTAGGTGCGCAAGTAGTGGTGGAAACAAAAAGCGATACTTTCACCCAACAACTAAGCTGTGGTCACGGGCAAAAAATGCAGCAGCCCGCTCGTTTGCATTTTGGACTGGGAAAAGGAGCCGCCATTAAGAGAGTTTCGGTAAAATGGCCCGATGGAAACACCGTAAATTTTGACGACCTACAAACGAACAGTTTGTACACCATTACCCCCAAGGGACAGGCTATATTGTCTGTAGCCTCAGCCACAGAAGCTGATGATATGCAGTATTTTCCCAATCCTTGCAGTGGCGAGTTGCAGTTGCTAAATGTGCAGGAAGTAGTGATAACAAATTTGCAAGGCCTTGAAGTTTTGCACCTGAATACCCAAAACAAGCCGGCAATTGAAACCAAAAATCTGCCGCGTGGTTTTTATATCATTCAATTGTATAATGGCAACAAGTACCGCGTTGGAAGTTTATTGATACGTTGATAATGGAAGAAGAAGAACAACAAAGCGCGCACATACGCAACAGCTTGAACAAAGCTGAGAAGGATGAGCTGTTTAAAACCACCTTTGTGCCCCACATGGATGCGCTCTACAACTTTGGCTACTATCTGGCCAATGATGAGGGTACAGCCAAAGACCTGTTGCAGGAAACCTTTTTAAAGGCCTACCGCTTTATTGAATATTTTCAAGTGGGCACCAATGCCAAAGCCTGGCTGCTTCGCATTATGAAAAACAGTTTCATAAACGAATACCGCAAAAAAAGCAAGGCTCCATACCGGGTTGATATTGACGACATCAACCAAAAAGACGATATAGACGATGGCCATGTGGAGCTCGATATGCGGCAGGAAGTTTTTAATGAACTCATTGGCGACGAGATAACCAATGCGGTGAATGAACTACCCGTTGACTATCGTCTGATTATACTCCTGTGCGATATTGAAGGTTTTAAGTACGACGAAATAGCCAAAATAATTGACGTGCCCATAGGTACTGTGCGTTCAAGGCTGCACCGTGCGCGCAACCTGCTCAAAGAAAAACTGAAAGACTATGCACGCAACCGCGGATTTAATGTGGAGTAAATGGAATTATTAAGAAATGTTAATCGTTACTGAAACCCTTAGATAACTAATTGATAAAAAGCTTGATGGATTGTAAGGAAACATTGAAGAATTTGTCGCTTTTGCTCGATGGCGAACTAGAAATGGAGCTTGAACAAAAAGTGCTGGCTCACATACACGATTGTTGGCATTGCGCCGAAGTGAAGGAGAACGAAACCAAACTGAAGGAATTGATTAAAAGCAAACTCAACTACAGCCGCACCGTGCCGGGGGGCGTAGCGAGCGAGATTCTCAAAGCCATCAACGGTCAGGCGTAAGTTTAGCAAGTAAATTCAACCTCCGTACAAAGGGTGTAATTTTGAAACCATGCTCTATATAGAAGACCTGGACCAACGCACCCAAACCCCCTACGAAAACGGGCTAGTGCTCTCGGGCGGCGGTGCCAAAGGCTTTGCCCACATTGGGGTATTAAAAGCGCTCAACGAAAAAGGAATTTATCCCGATATCATAAGCGGTACAAGTGCCGGTTCTATTGTGGCCTCGCTCTATGCCGATGGACATGCACCTGACGATATATTGAAAATTTTCAGCGGAAAAGACCTGTATAGCTTGGTGCAAATAGTAATGCCCAAGCGGGGCTTGTTTAAGATGAAAGACCTGCTGGCCATGCTTAAAAATAACCTGAGCGCCCACCGCATCGAAGATTTGAAAATAAAAACCTATATATGCGCCACTAATTTTTCAACCGGCAGGGTAAAGTATTTTTACGAAGGGCATATTATAAAACCCATTATAGCATCAGCCTCTATTCCGGTGCTTTTTCAGCCGGTGCTCATCAACGAAGATTTGTATGTGGACGGTGGTATGTTTGCCAACCTGCCTGTAGAGCCGCTCATTGGTAAGTGCGAGCGCATTATTGGTGTGCACGTAAATCCTTTTGGCTACTACGATCGCCGCACCGAAAGCCTTACAAGCATAGTGGAACGCGTGTTTCAGATAGGTACGCGCAGCAATGTGCTCAATGATGTAAATGAATGTGATTGGTACATTGAACCCCCCAAACTAAAGGATTATGGTCTGCTGAGCGTGAAAAAAGGCCCCGAAATGTTTGAAGTTGGTTACGAGTTTACCCTTGAATACCTGGAGAAAAAAGGCTATTGATTTTAAGCTTTTCTCATTTTTTTAGAACCCCGAAATTTTAGTTGCTTTTTAAAGGCTACCCTGGTATTTATTTGTATGTATAATAATATGCCTACAAAATAAAAGGCTCCGCTAGTTGGCGGAGCCTCTTTTCAAACAACCTATGGAACAAAAACTATGATTCTATTTTATGCTCATTCATAATCAATCAAGGCCGTAGCCATAATAAACCTTGCCGGGCACGCCGGGGTAGAAACCCTCAATCATGCCTTTGCCGGTCTTTTTGTTGGTAAAATAGTCTTCCACATCCTTGGCGCTTTTCATCACCTTGTCGTCAATTTTGGTTATGATAAATCCTTCGCGAATTTTGGTATAGCGGCGCAGCAATCCCTCGCGTACTTCGGTTACTTTCACACCTGCATTGATGTCGTATTTTTTCAACTCATCACTATTCAGGTCGTTTAGTTCTATACCCAGCGCCACCAATGGCGATATTTCTTCTTTTTCAGTAATTTTTGCTTCGCCGTCTTTGTTTTTCAGGGTTACGGTAAGCATTTTTTCCTTGCCATTGCGGTTCACTACCACATTCACATGGTCGCCGGGGCGTTTGCTGCCCACACTTTCCTGCAACTCAGGAACGGCTTTTATGCTTTTTCCATCAATTTTTACAATTACGTCGCCTTTTTCAATTCCGGCTTCATCGGCGGCACCATCTTCTACCACATCATCTACATACACGCCGCTTGTGGTGTTCAAATCAAATTCGTCGGCCAGTTTGCTGTCCACGCTTCGTATCATCACACCCAAAAATCCGCGCTGCACCATGCCGTATTTTTTAATGTCTTCGCACACTTTGTTTACAATGTTTGAAGGTACGGCAAATGAATAACCGGCAAACACACCGGTGGGTGTAGCAATGGCGGTATTGATGCCAATCAGGCGTCCGCCCAAATCAACCAAAGCACCACCGCTGTTGCCGGGGTTTACTGCTGCATCGGTTTGTATAAATGATTCTATTGAATATTGGTCTCTCAAAATATTGATGTTCCTTCCTTTGGCGCTCACAATACCTGCCGTTACAGTTGATTCCAGGTTGAACGGATTGCCGACTGCCAATACCCATTCGCCCACTTTCACGTCGTCGCTGTTGGCAAAACTCAAATAAGGCAGGTTTTCTGCGTTTATTTTTAGCAGGGCAAGGTCGGTAGTTGGGTCGGTACCAATTACGGTGGCCTTGTACGATTCTTTGTCAAACAAGGTAATTTCCACTTCATCGGCATTAGATACCACGTGGTTGTTGGTTACAATATAGCCGTCGCTGCTTATTACCACACCCGAGCCTGATGATTGTTGCCTTCTTTCTTGTGGATTTTGCGGAGCACCACCAAAAAAATCGTCGCCAAAAAGGTCGCGCCAGGGGTCGTAGGCGTTCATCATGGTCACCTTAGTGGCTATAATGTGCACCACAGCCGGGGTCGAAATTTCAGCAGCAGATGTAAAATTGGTTACCCCAGTCCCTTCGCTCATGGCGGTTCCTACATATTGGTAAGCCGGCGGATTTTCAGTTTTTTCAATTATTACTTCTCTTTTTCCAAGGTCAAAATACTCATAAGCAGCCAAGGTAGCCGCGCTTGCCAGAAAGGCAATGAGAATGAATGATCCAATCTTTTTCATATTTTATATTGTTTTATGTTCAAAAATCGACTTTGAGAACGCAAGCTCGCAACATTTAGTTTTTTGAGCAAATGCGCGTAAATATTTGTTAAACGCTGTTTCAAGCATCTTTCAATTGATTTTAAGTGCATTGCCGTTTACCAAGTTTTGTTCCGCCCTGGCAGATTGCGGGTTGGTTTAACATTTTTTGCAGACAAAGGTGCTTCATGTGGCGGTCAAAACATCCCTTACCCCCTGCAGGTGGTGCAGTTTGTCAGTTGTCAGGAAAAAATTTCAGAACTACTTGCCAATGGGTCACCACAATTGACAATGTTTCTGCCTGTGTCATGTTTTTAACTGACTGAATAACAGTTGGTACGCCTTGGAACAGGCCTTGTGAAAGGGCAGCCAACAACAAAATTTTGAAAACAATAAAAAGCAAAATGCCATGACACTAGTAAGAAGATTCAACTACCCTTTCTACTCCATGTTCGACAATTTTTTTAACGACGAACTTGATCGTTTCTCAGCTGCCGACAGCAAGAAAAATATTCCGGCGGTAAATGTGAAGGAAACCGAAAACGGGTACCACCTTGAAGTAGTAGCACCCGGCTACAAACGCGACGACTTTAAAATTAAGCTCGACAAGGATTTGCTCACCATATCGTCAGAAATGAGTGAAACCAAAGAAGAAAAAGAAGGAGAAAAACACATCCGCAGAGAGTACAAAAGCAGCTCATTCACCCGCTCTTTCACCCTGCCACAAAACATCAATGCTGAAAAAATAAGCGCCTCTTATGAAGACGGTTTGCTCAAAATTACCCTACCCAAAGTAGAAGTTATTCAGCACGAAGGCGGACGTGAAATAAGCATAGCGTAAGCAACAATCAACATAATTTCATCCTTTATTTCAAAGCCCCTTTTGGGGCTTTTTTCATTCTTATTTTTATAAGTAAAATAAAGTTCGTAAATCGTGCATCCTTTTCAACAAAACGTGGATTTAGGATTTAATGCGTGAAATTTTTTCAAATAGCGAAGAGACCCTTTTTGGCAGGTCTATTGACGATTACCTCTTTTACGAAGGCTTCTTATTTAGCGAAAAGGTGGCCCATGAGTTTGACGACCGCTACATTGTTGAAATTTCAGTTCCCGGTTTCAAACCCGACAACCTGGAGCTACATATAGAAGATGATTCGCTCATACTCAGGGGTTTTGATGTAGAAAAGCGCCGCCGCTTGTTTTGGACCCAAATTACCAAAAGCACCATTTTTCAGCGAACTTTGGTAATGCCCGCCGACGTAGCACCCAATACCATTTCGGCGCACTACCAACCCGGTTTGGTGCAGGTTGTATGTCCCAGGCAAATCATTCCCTTTGGCCACTACCGCAACCACTACCTGGTGCAGAAGCGAAAAATTAAAATCCAAAACCTGAGTGCCGGCAAAAACTGGTGGCAGCGCTTGTGGTCGCGCTCTTAGGTGTTGGTTATCAGTTGCCAACGCCATTTGTCCCCCTCAATTAAAACAGTCCTTCTATCCTTTGCCCATGCCGTATTTTGTGGTGGCTTTGCGCGTTGCTTCGTATTTTGCCGCCCCAAATAATTTCCAATGGCAAGAGAAAAAAAATTGTTCCTGCTCGATGCAATGGCCCTCATATTCCGGGCCTATTATGCCTTCATCAACAATCCGCGTATTACATCAAAAGGCGCCAATACATCGGCATTGTATGGCTTTACCGTATCGCTTTTCGATATCATCAACAAAGAAAAACCAACCCACCTTGCCGTTTGTACCGATGTGGGCAGCAAAACCTTCAGACACGACGATTTTCCTGAATATAAAGCCGGCAGGCAAGAAACTCCCGAAGACATAAAAGCCGCCATTCCCATGGTAAAACAGTTGCTCGAGGCCATGGACATTCCGCTCATTGGCTACGAGAACTGGGAAGCAGACGATATAGTGGGCACCATTGCCAAAAAAGCGCAAGACGATGGTTTTGAAGTATATATGGTAACGCCCGACAAAGACTTTGCACAGTTGGTTGACGAACATATATTCCACTACAAACCCGCTCGTCCGCCCAAAGGCGTTGAAATTCTTGGCATAGCCGAAACCCTGAAAAAGTGGGAGATACGCCGCATAGATCAGGTAATTGACATATTGGGCCTTATGGGAGATAAGGTGGACAACATACCCGGCATACCCGGCGTGGGCGAAAAAACCGCCATCAAACTGTTGCGAGAATTTGATACAATAGAAAACCTGGTAGCCAACAGCAGCAAACTAAAAGGCAAACTCAAGGAGAATGTGGAACAATTCAAAGAGCAAGCGCTGCTTTCCAAGCAATTGGCTACCATCAATGTGCATTGCCCCGTGCCCTACAACCCCGATGGCTATTTGCTGCACAATTACAAAACCGAAGCACTCAAAGACCTGTTTGCCGAATACGAATTCCGCACCTTGGGCAGCCGCATTTTTGGCGATAGCTTTAGCATAGCGGGCCAAAAAATGAGCCCTGAGGTAACTCAGATGAACCTGTTTGACGATGATGACCAACAGCCGGAAAGCAGCACCTCGTCAGAACCCATGAGGAGTATTGAAAACACGCCGCACAACTACCACTTGGTGCAAACCACAAGTGAAATTGATGAATTGCTCAACAAGTTGAATGCGGTAGATGAATTTGCTTTCGACACCGAAACATCGAGCCTTGACCCGCTCACTTGCGAGCTCGTAGGCATGTCGTTTTCAACCGAAAAAGGCAATGGTTGGTATGTGCCGGTAAACGAAGATGACAGCAATTGGCAAGAGCGCGTCTTTGCCTTTAAAGAGCTGTTGGAAAACCCCGGGAAGAGCATTGTAGGCCAAAATATAAAGTTTGACGTGCAGGTAATGAAACAAAAAGGCGTGCAACTGCGGGGCCGCTTGTTTGATACCATGTTGGCTCACTATATCATAGAACCCGATGGCCGCCACGGTATGGATTACCTCAGCGAAAACTACCTCAATTACGCCCCCGTTTCCATTGAGACATTAATTGGCAGCAAAAAAGGCAAAAAACAAGGAAGCATGAAAGACTTGGCACCTGAGGAAATAAGCGATTATGCCGCCGAGGATGCCGATGTAACCCTGCAACTCAAGGAAAAATTTGCGCCCGAAATCGTAAATAAAAACGGGCAAAAGGTGTTTTACGAAATTGAATGTCCGCTGGTGTATGTGCTCACCGACATGGAAATGGAAGGCATAAAAGTGGACAAGGATTTTTTGGCCGACTACTCAAAAGACCTCCAAAACCAATTGCTGGCCGAGCAGGAAAAAGTATTTGAGTTGGCGGGCGAGGAGTTTAACCTGAACAGCCCCAAACAACTGGGCGAGGTGCTTTTTGACAAGCTGAAACTTGATCCGAAAGCCAAAAAGACCAAAACCGGTCAGTACAAAACCGATGAAGCCACCTTGCAAAAGCTTAGTAGCCAAAGCGAAATAGTGCAGCACATAGTAGATTACAGACAGCTCACCAAGTTGCGCTCAACTTATGTAGAGGCGCTTCCGCAAATGATAAACCCACGCACAGGCAGGGTTCACACCTCGTTCAACCAAGCGGTGGCAGCTACAGGCAGGTTGAGTTCAGACAAGCCCAACCTGCAAAACATTCCCATTCGCACCGAAAAGGGCAGGGAAGTACGCCGCGCTTTTGTAGCCCGCAACGATGATTTTGAAATCCTTTCGGCGGATTACAGTCAGGTGGAATTGCGCATAGTAGCCAGCATAAGTGGCGACGAAGCCATGATAGAAGCCTTTAACTCAGGTATGGACATACACACCGCCACGGCAGCCCGCGTGTATGGCATTGCGCCCGAAGAGGTGACCCGCGAACAGCGATCAAGTGCCAAGGCGGTAAATTTTGGAATCATCTACGGGCAGGGTGCCTTTGGCCTTGCCGAAAACCTTGGCATAAAAAGAACCGAAGCCAAGGAAATAATAGAACAATACTTTGCCAAGTACGCCGGTTTGAAAAAATATATGGATGAGGTGGTAAAAAAAGCCCGTGAACAAGGGTATGTAGAAACCCTCACCGGTCGCCGCCGCTACTTGCGCGATATCAATTCGGCCAATTTTACCGTGCGTGGATTTGCCGAACGAAACGCCATAAACTCACCCATACAAGGCACAGCCGCCGATTTGATAAAAATTGCGATGATTAATATTCATGCAGAAATGCAAAAGCGCAACATGCAATCTAAAATGATATTGCAGGTGCACGACGAACTTTTGTTTGATGCCTATAAAGGCGAAAAAGAAGAGCTTGAACAATTGGTTACCTCACTTATGAGCAGCGCCATGACACTTAAAGTTCCCCTTTTGGCCGAGGCGGGCTTTGGCAACAATTGGCTCGAAGCGCATTAACAAATCTGATTTACGTTCATTACCTTATTGTTCGGTATGCCGCATTCACGTACTTTTACAGTCCATTGGTTCAACAATGGTTGCTGTAAAAGCGGATTGCGATTTTAATTTGATGCGGTATGGTGCGTAAATTTTTTATGGTTGGCCAGTTCCTGGCAATAGCGTTTGCCATTCAGGCACAAATTCCGGTACATGTGGTTACCCTTAGCGGCGACTCCATCCTGTACAACAATGCCAATTTCAGGTTTTACAGTTTTCTCGATGCGCGTAGCGATACCACCAAGCTAGGCTTTTTAAAAGAGAGCCGCGATGCATCAAGTTACCAAATCATCAATTTTCCCGAAGGACTTTCGCCTTATCTCAGCAATTTTATTGGTGCGGTAATAACCCACACCGACAGCCCTGAAGACGTATTGGTGGTGGTTAAATCCTTGTCATTGACCGAAGAACCGCTCGGTGCCATTGAAATAGTGAAGGCCGCCATAGAACTCGATTTTTATTTGGCTCAGAATGGCAAATACAGGCTCATAAAAACCGTGGCCACCCACACCGAGCTGCCCGACAAAGAGGTAACAAGCCTGCTCGGCGCACAAATAGAACGGGTAATACGCACCGCTTTTTATAATTTTCTTACCCAGCCCAGCACCGAAGGCGAAAACAATGCTTGGTTGAGCAAATCGCAATTGCGTCAACTGGTTGCTCCACCGCCGCACAAAACGGTAGCTGCCATGGGCCAACTTGATTTTTTTCAAAACGAATACCGGCTGAATGGTAAAGAGATAAGCCGAAAAGAAGCCATAGACTTACTGCTGTCAACAGAGGATGCCGAAATTGAAAAATTCTTGAAAAAGCGCAAAAGGGGTCTGGCATTGGGTTATACTTTTGCGGCAGGTGCCGCTTTGCTCGTGGGGGTTCCAGTGACCGAATGTATTGTCACCAAGTCAGAGTTGAATGGTTTGCCACTGGCTACAGGCGGACTTTTTGCCATTGGCTCGCTGCTCAGCGTAAAAACATCGCGGTATGGTATGCACCAAGCAGTTGATATATACAACAAACGCTATAATAACTGATATATAAAATCATTTTGCTATTTTGCCTGCAAAACAGGTTGAATGGCAAATCGTTACAAAGCCAATTGGTTGCTCATCTGCGTCAGTTTTCTGGCCTTATCGTGCGCCAAAGAAGATTTTAGCAAGCTACCGGATGCAGATGTGGTTTACCTCGACTTGCCGGTAGAGCATCCGTTGTTGGCGATAAAATCGTTTAGTTATCAAAGAGATATACATGGTAATTTTGAGGATGTGACCTTTAATTTGTCGAAGGTTGATACATTTTTCGATAACTCGGCACGGGCATCGAAATACCTGCAGGTATTAAGACTCGATTATAAAAGCTCAATAGAAGAAGATGAATCGTTGATTTCGTTGTTATTTACAGCAAATAGCGATAGTTTGAAGCTATTTTTATTAGATGACTTCAGTTATGATATGGCCAAGCTGGTAGTAAATGTAAATACAGAAAAAATTGCGGGAATGAAATTTGATTCAGGCTATCGAATGGGTACCTTGGGTTACGACAGAAACAAGGGGTTTACCTTTGTAGATTTTAATAATGGTGTAATTTACAAAATGAAATGAAGTCATTGGTCATTATACTGTTTGTGATGGTTTTGTTTGGCAAATGGTCTTTTTGTCAATCAGAATTATATATTTCGCCGATGCCATTTGTAAGTTCAATTATGGCGAATGGTTCAATGCAAGGATGGAATGTGGATGTCAAAAAATCGACCCAAATTCGTCATATTGAGTTGAATATACTTAATGTGTCATATTTGGTGAATAAACGAAAAGGCTTTTCTCTAATAATTAACCGAAAGGACTTAAGTAATTTTAATTACCGGATAAATGTACGTCATTTGTACTCGGCAAGCGACGCTTCAACCGTGCTGGTTAAACAAAATGGTTTGGCCTCAAACAAGTATGTGCCACAGGTAATTGCTAAATATACACGCTACAAACCGCTGGGGAATGATGGTTTGTATGCCGGATTGGGGATTTCCTTAAGTGGCTATTACCTGAGCTTCAATGCCAATAGACATTATGTTGTCATGATTAATGAAGAATTAGATTACACGGGGATTGGGTCTCCTTACAGGAATATTAAAGTTGTGGATTATACTTTTAAAAGGTATAATTATTTAAACTTGGCTCTGGGGCCGCAATTTGTCTTTGGCTGGGAATACGGGTCATTCAGAACAGAGCTAAACCTTGATTTGGTGAGTTATTTGCCCGAGTTTTATAAAGTTCATAAATCCGTTTACTATACTTCACCCACGCGCAACAAGCAAAGTGATTATGCCATTTGGCAAATGGCTGTTCCAAACTATTTTTTTGGTTTTACTGCCTACTATAAAATTTATAATTTCAATAAGGAATAATGAAGCCTTGCAAGATAAATAATGAACTATTTAACGCTAATGAAATTGAACACAATGAAGTTTAAAGTATTGGTAATATGTATCCTGTTTTTAGGTTTTTGGCAAAAATCTGAAGCGCAGGAATCTTATAAGTTATATATGTCATTTTGTACCAATTATAGTTCTTTTCTTTTGGCAAACAAAGTAGGGTACAATATTTCCGGAGTCAAAATTATTAAACCCCTTGATTTTCAATACTACATTTCTGAGAGGAGTGCACTGACTTTTGGAGTGGCAGACTTTACCTATAACATGGACTGGAAAAAAATAATTAATTTATTTCAACTGGACGATGGCGATATTGAATTTATAAGTGCACGGGATAAACAAAGCAGACTTATACTAAATGTAGGATATCATTTTGATTTGTTGAAAGACTCTTTGAGTAAATTATTTGCAGCCGTGGAATTCGGAGGAACACCAAGTATATACAGTACCACAAATTTTACCAGAAGGAATTATATAATTAGTAGTCCCGGAAACACAAAGATAGATACATATAATGGTCAAATAGCATCCCCGGGTTTTACCACCCTATATACCTTTTCAACAGGATTGCAATTTGATCAAATTAAAAAAGTGCCTGTTTATATCAGGATTCAATCAAATTTCACCTACATGCACTTAACGGCTATTAATTGTATTGAAGACAGAAAGGTTTCAGAAAATTTTTCTGATGAGGTACACAATGAAATAAAATATATGCCAAAGGGGCAATTGTTTGTCGGATTTTACGTGTCATTAGGTTATAAAATAGGGAAACGCAAATGAAAAAGATAGACTACCATATATTGCTAATTGCCATGACCTTTGTGCTTGCGTGTTGTTCATATAGCGACGACTCTCCTTGCTATGACTATCGCGACGATGTTTATCCATTTTATGCAAACGACTTGAATTACAGGTTTGATACTATTATGACCTATGTACTTTTGGATAGTATAGGACCAATAGATACCATTGAAATGCGTAAAACCAATAGTAAAGGTTTTTTCATTTATGGCGGTTCTTGTGGTGAAGAAGTTGAAGTTTTTCTGATGACTTTGAATGATGAAAAGGAATTAAATAAAATTGTAATTAATGAACAATCAGCCGATGTAGAGGCACAGAGTCCAATTGACAATGGAGGTGTTGTCAAACTGGATGTTATTATTAACGGTGGTGTTTTTGCCAATGGTACTTTTAAAGGCTCGGATTGGTCATATAAAAATAGTTTCCGGTTTAGTGATGATAGCGGATTGGTGGTTATTACTGATGTCACTAAGAAATTTAAATTAAAGCGAATTAAATGAAAAAGGCCATCATTAGCTGCTTACTTCTGCTGTCAGGCATTTCGTTATTTGCTCAAACCAAAGCGCCAAAAGTGGTCTTGTATGGCACTTTTTTCACTCAAGCCGCAACTATGCTTCCCGCACAGTGGCGTCAGAATGAATTTACTATAAACTCAGTAAAAAACTACCTAATAGGCGCTGGCGAAATTGAGTTTCACTACAAATGGCAGCTCTTTGGTAGTCTTTCTGTCCTTAATGTAATAAGCACAAGCCCCTCACCCGGAAATTACTTTAAACATCTAAATTATAATGACTTGGGGTTTTCAGTGGATGAAAAGCAGACTTTTCCGGTTGTGCTTCAAATGGGCCTTGGTTATAAATTTTTGTGTACTCCGCATTATTTTTCTGAGGTTGGCTTATCTTATGGTCTTATGTCTGATAAAGTATTCTTATTTAATGGTAATTTTACTTCTAAAAAATATGATGTAAGATATGAGAGCTATCAGTTTCAGGCGATGGATAATGTGTATAGAACTGAATTTAATGAAAAAATTGGAAGCTCAATTTATTCGGTTTATATTGGTCAAAATATCGTGAAGGGCCGATTTTGTTTCTATGGCCGAAGTGGTCTTATGGTATTTAGTGGCGGTAAGGTAAGTTATACAACTCGTAGCCAAAGTTTGCTTAGACCGTACAGCTCAAGTGGCGTATATACAATAGCCCCGCAAGTATTTATCAATGCCAATATTGGTCTTAAAGTGCGCATTTTCCCATTTTAACCATAGCTTAAAAACAAAAGCCCTGCAAAGTATTTTTGCAGGGCTTTATTTTGCTTTTATAATAAAGGGGCTTAGCCCAATATGTTTCTTGCAATTACCAGTTTCTGAATTTCAGAAGTACCTTCATAAATCTGTGTGATTTTGGCATCGCGCATCAAACGCTCTACGTGGTATTCTTTTACATATCCGTAGCCGCCGTGTACTTGTACCGCCTCGGTGGTTACGTTCATGGCAGTGCGCGAGGCGTGCAATTTGGCCATGGCACTTGCTTGTCCGTAGGGTTTGTGTTGGTCTTTTAGCCAAGCCGCTTGCAAGCAAAGCAGTCGCGCTGCTTCAATTTCCAATGCCATATCGGCCAATTTGAAGGCAATGGCTTGGTGGTGCATTATTTCTTTGCCAAATGCCTTGCGCTCTTTTGAATATTTAAGGGCCAACTCATAGGCGCCGCTTGCTATACCAAGGGCTTGCGAGGCTATGCCAATGCGTCCGCCATCAAGGGTTTTCATGGCAAACTTAAATCCAAAGCCATCTTCGCCTATGCGGTTTTCTTTAGGCACTTGCACATCTTGAAACATAATGCTGTGGGTGTCGCTGCCGCGAATACCCATTTTATCTTCCTTCTTGCCCACGGTTACGCCGTCCCATTTTTTCTCAACAATAAGGGCGTTTATGCCGCGGTGGCCTTTTTCCTTGTCGGTTTGTGCTATTACCAAATACACATCGGCAGTGTTGCCATTGGTTATCCAGTTTTTGGTACCGTTTACCAGGTAGTGGTCGCCTTTGTCTTCGGCAGTTGTGCGTTGCGAGGTGGCATCAGAACCGGCTTCGGGTTCGCTCAGGCAAAAGGCACCTATCATTTCGCCGGTGGCCAATTTGGTCAGGTATTTTTGTTTTTGCTCTTCAGAACCGAATGTTTCCAGCCCCCAGCAAACCAACGAGTTGTTTACCGACATACATACCGAAACCGAAGCATCAATTTTTGAAATTTCTTCCATGGCCAACACATACGAAATGGTGTCAAGTCCGCCACCGTTGTATTTGGGGTCAACCATCATACCCAAAAAACCAAGCTCGCCGAGCTTTTTAATTTGTTCTATGGCCACGGTTTGGTTGTGGTCGCGCTCTATTACGCCGGGCAATAATTCGGTTTGGGCAAAATCTCTTGCCGCTTGTTGAATCATTAAGTGTTCCTCGGTAAGTTCAAAATTCATGCTTTTGCTCGTTTTTAAGGGTTTTTGAATGTTTAGCTGAAAAAAAGCGGTGCAAATATAACCCCTTGGCAAGTTTGTTAAAATTGATAAAAATGAGAATTGAAATACAAGGCCTTGTTGGCAAGCAGCTTGTGAGCTAAGGTCTTAAAAAATTGAGGTATTTTATTTTTTCTCCTTCGCCTACAAACAATTCTTCATAGTGGGTTTTTATGCGCAGGGTATCGTCTTCGTACAGTTTCGAATCGTACAAATTGCGGGTTATTTGCTGTGGGTTAATGTCCATACCGGCCAGCACACCTACGGTAAATTCAAACAACATGGTGTTGTCGGTTTTTAAATGTATGGTGCCACCGGGTTTCAATATTTCAAAATATTTGCGGAGAAAAAACGGGTGGCTGAGGCGGTTATTTGCCTTTTTGGGCTGCGGATCGGGAAACGTAATCCAGATTTCATCTACTTCTCCGGCGGCAAATACTTCGTTGATAAACTCTATCCTGAACCTTGCAAAACGCGCATTGTCAAGCTGCTCTTCCAGGGCTATGCTGCCACCTTTCCACAAACGCGCGCCTTTTATGTCAATACCCACAAAATTTTTGTCGGGGTGTTTTCGAGCCAAACCCACGGTATAGTGTCCTTTGCCACAGGCGAGTTCTAACAGCAGGGGTTTTTGGTTGTTAAAATGCTCGCTCCACTTTCCTTTCAGTTCCTTCGGAAATTCAAGAATATTGGCCATTTGCCGGCTCTGGGCTATCTTAATGCTTTTGTTCTTTCCCAAAATCTTATCCTTTTCTGCCTTTCAGCAAAGCATCGCCAATGGGCGTGTTGAGCATGGCATGCACCAAAAGCTGTTTCACATAGCCAATTTGTAGGCGCCAGTCGTTGCCCACGTGTTTTTGGTAGGCGCGCATGCCTTCGCGGTAGCAGCGTTTCCAGTTTATTTCGCTGTTTCCGCCGGGGGTAAAAACAGCAATGGGCTGTTGCAGGTACTTAAATTTTTCGTTGCGCAATCTTATGAGCAAATCGTAGTCCATGGCGTCGCGCAAGTCGTTGGGAAACAGCCCTATTCGGTCATAAACTTCGCGGCGCAAAAACATGGTGGGGTGGGCCACTTGTCGCATGCCCATGTACAATTTGTCGGGGTCAAATGCCGTACCGCTTATAATCCAATGTCCGCCTAAAAACTGCTTAAACTGTGCATGTGTCCACATCAATTCAGGGTCTTGGTCAAAAGCGGCCATCACCGTGGCTACGGCTTCTTCATTATAGTAATAGTCGCCCGAGTTGAGAATGTGAACCACATCTTGCGTGCAGCGGCTTACTCCTTTGTTAAAACCATCGCTAATGCCCTTATCAGGTTCCGAAATCCACTTTACATAAGGGGGTAAATCGGTACTGCTCAGGTAGTCGCGTATTTCGCTGTTTTTTGAGCCGTCTATAATCCAGTACTCCTGTGGCAGCCTTGTTTGTGCTGCCACAGAAGCCATGGTGGTTTTTAGCTCTTCAAGGTTGTTAAAACAAATGGTAACAATTGAAAGTGTGGCCATTGTTTAGCTGTTGGCTTTTTCGTGCTGACTTTTTATCCAGGCGTAGGTTAGCTCCATACCTTTTTTGAGTGGCCATGAGGGCGACCAACCGATTTTTTCCTGAATCAGGGCGTTATCAGAATTTCGTCCGCGCACGCCTTCTGGTCCCGGTATGTTGTTGATAGTTATGTTTTTACCTGAAATGCCAATTATCATTTTAGCAAAATCGTTGATGGAAATCATCTCTTCCGATCCAATATTTACAGGCCCGGTAAAGTCGGATTTCATAAGGTTGCGCACCCCTTCTACACATTCCTCTATATATAGGAAAGAGCGGGTTTGTTTGCCGTCGCCCCACACTTCAATGCTGCCGCCATCGGGGGTTTCTACTACTTTGCGGCACAACGCTGCGGGGGCTTTTTCTTTGCCACCGCGCCAGGTGCCTTCTATACCAAAAATATTGTGGAACCGCGCAATACGTACTTCCATACCATAGTTGCGGTGAAACGACAAGTACATTCTTTCGCTGAAAAGCTTCTCCCAGCCGTACTCAGAATCGGGGTTGGCGGGGTAGGCGCTGTCTTCGCTGCACTTGGGGTTGTCGGGGTCCAATTGGTTGTGCTCGGGGTACATACATGCCGATGAGCTGTAGAATATTCGTCCCGCATTTTTAATCAGGGCTTCATGTGCCACATTCAAATTGATGGTAGCAGAGTTGTGCATTACATTGGCGTCGTTTTCGCCGGTAAAAATGTAGCCCGCACCACCCATATCGGCAGCCAATTGGTAAATTTCATCTACGTTTTCAAAAATTACATCCGCCACCACTTTTTGGTCGCGCAGGTCGCCAATAATGAAATCGTCGGCGGCAGTTTTTGAAAATTCGGGCCATTTAAGGTCCACGCCACGCACCCAATATCCTTCAGATTTCAAGCGTTTCACCAAGTGAGAACCAATAAATCCACCGGCTCCCATTACCAAGGCGGTTTTGCCGTGGCGGGGTTCCAAACTTTGGTTGCCCACCATTTCGGTTTCGTTGCTG
>WGNN01000132.1 GCA_016124515.1 bacterium | reverse complement strand
GGTCAGTGGAAAGTGGTCAGTGGAAAGTGGTCGGTGTACTGTCGACGGTTGTCTGCACTCCCCACCGTCATTGCGGACTTGATCCGCAATCTCTTGAGTTGAAACACCAACATTGTAAAAGTGCTAATTTCAATTTCCCAACCAAGCCATCCCCGCCGCACAGAGTGCGGGTACTTTTATCCGGCACGCCACGGAGTGACGCGCGAGCTGTTTAGAGATGCTGTATCAAGTTCAGCATGAACCTGTGTTGCTCAATGGCCACCATGCGGGCGGGGGCCATGTGGTCTTTTGCCGGCCATCATTTGCAGCATGCGTTCCAATTCATGGTCAAACTTTGCCTGCTGCGCTTCAGTAAGCAAGTCGCGCACTTGCAGCAGATGCTTGTAGGTTTCTTCATGCATCAGCGCCTCGTTTTCTTTCCAAGTGTCCAATTCTTTGGCTGCTTTTTCATTGCTTTCAGCGCCCAGGTTTTTAAAGTATGTTTCTATCAGTTCCTTTGATTCTTCCTCGTGTTGGTGCATGTTTTTGCGGTGGGTGTCGATAAGTTTTTGATAGGCAGCTACTTGATCATCCGTCATGTCAAGTGTATGTATCAAAAAGTCGCGGGGTGCATTGTGCCTTGGCGCATGGTGCCGTAGTACCGGCAAAAGCATTATGGTGAGCGTGGCAATATTGAGCAGCAGGAGTAAGGCAATTGCCCATTTTTGCCATTTCAGTTTCGAGAAAAAGTCCATAACAAATTAGTAATGAAAGTTATAGGTCTGGTGGAAAAGGCCTTGTTCGGTTGCGGTTTGCTGGCTATCGTCTATGGTGCTTTTTTGGCTTAGGTAAAATCCAACACACAAAAGATTCATAACCAATATGATAACCGTAAAATAAACCCATCCGGGCTTGTTTTCGGTTTGTTCCGGTTGCTCAGCCAGCTTGGCCATCAGTTTTTCTGCAAAGTGGTCTGATGTAGGCACCGGATCGTGTTTCAATATTTCTTCAAATGCTTGGCTCATGCTAAACTGTTTTTTTTGATGCAATTCGTTTGAGAAACTTGCGCTTAGGGTTTCAGTGGTTTTAAATTTTTCTTTAAGGCAGTTCGCGCCCTGAAAATGAGTGATTCTACCGACGATTTGCTGTTGCCCATCACCGCGGCGGTTTCTTCGTAACTCATGCCATCAATTTGCGTCAGCGTGAAGGCTATGCGTTGGCTTTCAGGTAATTTGTTCATTTCGCCAAAAATTGCTTGAGCCAACTCATTGTTTTCAGCCACAAATCCCGGGTGGTCAAAATCGCTGCTTTGGGCTTGCAGGGCCTCGTGGTCTATGCCCAACAATCCTTTAAAAAATGCCGCCCGCTTTTGTTGTTTTCTGCGCCGCAATTCTTCCAGGCATTTGTTTACCGCTATTCTATACACCCAGGTAGAAAGCATGGCTTGTTCGTTAAAGTGTTTCACCGATTGGAACACTTCTACAAAAACCTCTTGTGCCAGGTCTTCCGCATCGGCTTGGTTGGGCACAAAAGAAAGGCAAGTGTTGAAAACGCGGTCTTTAAACGAGGCCACAAACCGCATAAACTCAGCATTATCGCCGCTTTTGAGCAGAGATATGTTGGGGTTGTAGCTGTTTTTTGTGTGCGCCAATGTACTTTACCTTATTTATATGAAGCTTTGGGAAACTAAAATGAGCAACTTTGCACAATATTACAAACATGAACAACGAAGCGGATTTTATTATAAACAACACCAAAAAGTGGGTGGGCGATGTGGTAGTGGGTTTGAACTTTTGTCCTTTTGCCGCGCGTGAAGTGAAAAGGGGCAGTATTCGCTATGTGGTTGAAGAAAGCCAACAATTTGAAGATATGAAGGAAGGCCTGCTGAGCGAATTGAAATTGCTTGATGCGCAGCCCGATGTGGAAACAACTTTGCTCATTTACCCCAACCAATTCCACGATTTTACCGCTTTTCTCGAGTTTGCCGAGTTTGCCGAAGGTTTTCTTGAAGCCACTGACTATGAAGGTATTTACCAGGTAGCTACTTTTCATCCGCAATACGTTTTTGCGGGAAGCACACCGTTTGATGCGGCCAATTATACCAACCGCTCGCCCTATGCCATGCTGCATATAATAAGGGAAGACAGCCTGGAGGCGGCCATTGCATCGCATCCCGACATTGACTCGGTGCCTGACACCAATATTGCGCATGCCCGCCAACTTGGATTGGTACACATGAAGAATTTGCTGGCAGCCTGTTTCCAACAATAATTTTGGCACATTGACAGGGCAAAACACGGCCAATGTAATGCGGTCGGCTACTTTTGCAACACGTATTAATAAATGCAGAAAATGATCAAAATAGCCTCCTACAATTTTGCCGGAAAAAAGGCAATGGTTCGCGTGGATTTTAATGTTCCGCTGAACGATAATTTTGAAATTACTGACGATACGCGCATGCGGGCGGCGCTTCCTACACTGGCCAAAATTACCAACGATGGTGGCGTGGCAGTATTGATGTCACACTTGGGCCGTCCGAAAGCCCGCGAAGAAAAATTTTCACTGATACACCTTGTGCCACACCTGAAAGAGCTGACCGGAAAAAATGTAATTTTTGCTGAAGACTGCATAGGCGAGGCGGCACAAAAAGCGGTGGACGAAGCCCAACCGGGCGATATTGTATTGCTCAATAACACGCGCTACCATGCCGAAGAAACCTCGGGAGACGAAGCGTTTTCAAAAGCCCTTGCCGCATTGGGCGATGTATATGTAAATGACGCCTTTGGAACCGCTCACCGTGCGCATGCTTCAACCACGGTAATGGCGCAATATTTTGAAGATAAAATGTTTGGCTTCTTGCTGCAAGACGAGGTGGACAGTCTTGACAAGGCGCTCAACAGTACCGAGCGACCGTTTACAGCCATTATTGGCGGTGCTAAAGTTTCTGACAAGGTTTTGGTGATTGAAAATATGTTGGAACGCGCAGACAATATAATAGTAGGTGGCGCTATGGCTTATACTTTTAAAGCTGCTGCAGGCGGCAAAGTGGGCAAAAGTCTGGTGGAGCCCGAAAAATATGCCCTCGCCAAAGAATTGATGGAAAAAGCGGCTGCCAAAGGAGTGAACCTGCATCTGCCGGTTGACTCAAAGATAGCAGCGGAATTTAGCAACGAGGCACCTGCTTCTTATTGCCATAGCGATGAAATACCAGATGGGGAAATGGGGCTTGACATTGGCGAAAAAGCCATTGAAAACTTTAAGGAAGTGATTGCAAACAGCAAAATAGTCATCTGGAACGGCCCGATGGGTGTTTTTGAGTTCAGCAATTTTGCGCAAGGCACCAAAGCTATTGCCGAAGCATGCGCCGAGGCTACCCAACAAAATGGAGCGTTTACCCTAATAGGCGGTGGCGATTCTGTGGCTGCCATCAACAAATTCAACCTGGCTGATAAGGTGAGCTACGTGTCAACCGGTGGCGGTGCCATGCTGGAGTATTTAGAAGGCAAAGTGCTTCCCGGCGTTGCAGCAATCAAAGACTAATTAGTTTTATTAAACGCACAAAAAGAGCCCTGACAATCCATCAGGGCTTTTTTTATTCAGAAATGGCCATTGTTTCACTATTGCATAAATGGCCTAAGCACGCGGTTTTGAAAGCAATTTTTTACGGAACCAAATGTGGCTCAGGTCATGAAAAAATGGCCATATTTGTTTGTAAACAAGCTGAATATGGCAACTGATCTTCTTTTATTAGACCGCCTGCGCACCGAAATGCAACAACGCAATATTGACTACATAGAGAAAAAAATGTTTGGCGGGCACTGTTTTATGGTAGATGGCAAAATGTGTTTTGGCACATTTCAAGATGGGTTGATGGCAAGGGTAGGGCCGCAAGCCATGGAAGAACTGATGAGCCGCGAGGGTGCATCGCAAATGATAAACGGAAGCCGCCCCATGAAAGGCTATATGAAAGTGGAAAGCGGCGGTTACGACCTCGACAGCGATTTGAGCTTTTGGATAGACAAGTGCCTGGCTTTTAATCCCGAAGCAAAGGCATCAAAGAAGTAGGTCTATTATTGAAGAGTCTTTGTTGCGGGTGCTTGGCAACCGTTATAGGCGGTATAAAGCTAAATTCACTCGCTCAATTATTCTTATGAAGAATTTGCTTTTTATCTTGTTTGGTTTTGCTGCTTTCACTTCTATAAATGCTGCGGCCTTGCCTCCTGTATTATTAAACAAAATAAATAATGATACCTTGTATGGCAATGTGCGCATGCAGTGGCTGGTTAAAGACAACTACCTGATTGAAGTTCAGCTCTCTAAAAACGAAAATTTCAATCATTATGATGATGTGCATCTTTTCCTGAAAAAAAGCCCGCAACATACCTTTAAATCATTACAGATGGGTACGCAATATTACCTTAGGGCACGTAGTATCAACGGTGGTTTTGCTTCTGCTTGGTCTGATACCACCAAATTTTATATCAGTGACGCCATGCCGGCTGCCGGATTCTACATTGACAGAAGTTCCTTGTCGTCCGCACTTATTTCGTGGAAACAGTTTTTTGCTTATTCTTATAAAGTAGAGTTGGATACTTCGCCTTCGTTCAATTCGGTATTGAAATCAGAATATAATACCAATGCCTTGCGAGTAAATGTAAAGGCGCCTTTCTTTGGTAAAAAATGGTACTACCGCATTTGTGCGATAGACTCAACCGGCAAATTGTATACTTTCTCCCAAACTACCTTGGTTTTATACTATTACCAGCCACAGATCAGTTTTGTTAATAATAACTTTAATTCCAGCTCGCAATATGTGTCCGGTTATACTTTTAATAATGTGCAGGTTGAGTACCAAAACAGTTTAGACAGCACATTTTCAAAGATTGAATCAAGTATCACTACTTCAGGAAGTGATGTTACTTTCCCGGATTTATATTTTGGTAAAACCTATTTTTTACGAGCCAGATTTGTGCTCGATACCATGAAGTCGCAATGGTCTGATGTGTTGAAGCACAAGCACTTTGGTCCGATAATAAAGTGGGTGGACAATGTGCCAAATAAACTGAGAACTGACCCCATTCAGTTGAATTATACCGGGCCTGACGATAGGCTACAAGTAGCAGTTACCAACTACAAACAATTTAAAAAGCCGGTTTTTATTTATTCAGGAAAGTTAGAAGAAGCTACCTTCAACTCACCTTTGCACAACGATACACAGTTTTTTTGGGTGAGAGCCATCGACAAAGTTGATACATCGGAGTGGACTATGGGCGCTGTGGTGCTTCCAATGCATTGGAACCATCTTTCATTCAATTTCCACAGCGATTTATTGGATTCAAGTCTTAATAAAGTGGATGCAGGGGGCTATTTGCGCTATATTGATGATTCGGCAAGTATCAAAATCATCGATGCGGAGCTTGATACGAGCCCATTCTTTAACTCTTCTGACAAAGTAATTTTTCAGGGAAATAGTTACAAATTGAAGGTTCCCGATTTAATGTTCGGCCAAACTTATTACCTGCGTTACCGAATAACTGACAAAGGAGGTTATAAAGATGATTGGTCGGGCAGAACCATAAAATATAATACCCGCAGGAAACCCATTTTGCAGGCGGATCAAATTGATACCAACAATTTAACTAACAGAATTATAACCAATGAAATACGACAGGTTTTTACCCGCATAGAGTATCAAGTGACGGTGAAATGTGGAAGAGCAGTGGTAACAGATACCTTTACTACGAATAGTAAGGGCTTTTTATGGCAGTCAAAACCGGGCGATACGGTTACAGTTGTGGCGCGACTTATCAATGCTGCCGATACATCTGAGAGCGACGAGATAACTTATTCTAACTTTAAGACAGTAAAGAACCTGCATATTGAGTTGTATAGAGACATACCCAACGAGGTGCGCGTTACGTGGCTCAATACGCCCAAAGTACTGTATGTGTTGCAATTTGATTCTGTAGATCTAAGGCAAAGCAACTCGCCCTTGATTTTTATAAGCGGCAACCAAATGATATTCCCTGATTTGGCTTATAATCAAGTATATTATTGCAAAATAGCACCCGTGGTTGCCAACGAGGCATACAGGTTTAGTGGTATGTATATGATTACTACAGGCAGCCCGAACAGTATAGATGAAGTAAACAGCAATCCAAATATCTCGGTTTATCCCAACCCTTTCAGTACTTTTATTACTTTTCCTGAACCTATTAGCGGCGAGGTGGCTGTTTTTGATATAAACGGTAAGGTTTGTTGGTCAATACAAGCCACAAAGCTGAATACTATAGATTTATCAATATTACCCGCGGGCAGCTACCTGCTCCAATTAAAATCTAATGACAATATAAGTCGTCAGCGATTGATTAAATTGTAGGTTTTTTACAAAACCCGCTCGCTTAGAAATAATCAATCGGATTGAGATAAAAGATTTTTTGCCAACCCACGGGCGCAGTATCCCAACGCCATAAATAGGGGATAGGTGTGGCAATGGAATAATGCAAATGGGGTGGTTTTCCCGCAGCATTGCCGGTGCTGCCTACCGTGCCGATGGTTTTTTCGCTATTAACGAGACTGAAAAAATGCGTTTTGATTTCATGCAAATGTGCATAATAATGGAAGCGCCATTTGGGGCCGAGCACCACAACCACTTGACCGCCATATTTTAAAGTTCCGGTATATAAAACCAAACCCGGTGTGGCCGATACCACCTGTGTTCCTTCTTTGGCAAAAACATCAACGCCATGATGAACAATAGATTTCCCCCAGGGATAATACCAAAAAGACTCAGGGTTATAATCGCGCGCTGTGGCTCCTGAAACGGGTATTTTTACATGTTGGGGAAGCAAAAAGCCCAAAATTAGAATGACCAAAAGTACTTTTCGCTTTATTTTTCTTTTGCTCCTAATTCTCATGGCATTTATTTCAAAACTTGGTAATGCAGTTGCACCAAGCCTGTTTCGTATGATTTTGAATGAAGGAGACGAAGTTGGGCCTTAGGTAATTTTTCATGAAAAAGCCTGATACCATCGCCCAGTACAACCGGAATTACCGACATGATGATTTCGTCAATATGTCCGCCAATGAGCAGGCTATTCACCAATTGCGCACCACCATCGCAATAAATAGCCAAACCTTCACTTGATTTTAGCTTGGTAATCAGGTGGTTAAGGTCTCCGCTATAATAAGTCACTTCATCGCTTGTTTTCGATGAATCATTAGTAATAACATAGGTTTTTTTGTCTTTATGCGGATTAAATCCCAATTGGGCCCGTACCCAATCGTAGGTTTTTCGGCCTATTATTACTGTATCAATGGAACTATAAAAGGCCGCGTAACCATAATCTTCTCCTTCCACTTGTACAGCGTCCAAAAAGCTCAGGTCGTCGTTTGGAGCGGCAATATAGCCATCAAGTGAGCTGGCGATATATACGATTACTTTTCTACTCATTTTTAAAACTCCTACCGCACAAATTCAAATTTTTCCCCGTCAAACAATCCTTTATCGCTCAATTTGAGTTTTGGAATAACCAAAAGCGCCAAAAAGGAGAGGGTCATGTAGGGCGCGGTAAGCGGGCAGCCCAAGGTGTTTTTAACCCATTGGTCAAGTTTTTCATAGTTTTTGGCTACTTGTTGTCCGTCTTCGTTGCTCATCAAACCCGCCATTGGCAGGGGCACCAATCGGGTTTCGCCATTCAGTGCGGCTGCAACACCCCCTTTCGTTTCTATAATGGCATTTACAGCAGCACTCAAGTCTTGGTAGTTGGTACCAATGGCTATTATATTATGACTGTCGTGAGCCACCGAACTTGCAATGGCACCGCTTTTCAGGCCACTATTGTGTACCAAAGCCATGGCCACCGCTGCGTTTTGGTAGCGGTTTACCACTATTATTTTCAGGACATCATTTGCCAAATCGGCTTCAAAGTTGCCGCCTTTGTGCTCGTAGTTAATTTCTTCGGTTACAATTTGTTTGTCGAGTATTTTAATGGTGCGTACCGTTCCGGCATCGAGCGATAAACCCAAGCAGGCGGGGTCTATTTTTTCGCAGTTAAAGTAATTCAGCGGCTCTACGGGTTGGGTTTCAATAAACGACTTGCCGTTTTCAGCTACCAATTTGCCGGCCACGTAGGTTTGCATCACATTAAAAGTCTCCAGCGAATCAACCACTATCATATCGGCACTATCGCCTGCACGCAACAGACCATTGCGCATGCCATAATGCAATACAGGGTTTACCGTGCATGAACGCAACACATCCATTTTGTCTTTTCCTTTGGCAAAGGCTCTTAAAATGAGTTGGTTAATATGGCCTTTTATCAAATCGTCGGGGTGTTTGTCGTCGGAGCATAGCATGATGTTTTCTGCGTGTTCATCATACAAATCAACCAAGGCTTCAAAATTTTTGGCGGCACTGCCTTCTCTTATTATTATTTTCATGCCATAGCCTAGTTTTTCAAGAGCTTCGGGCAGGGTGTAGCATTCGTGGTCGGTGCTTATGCCGGCTGCTATATATTTTCGGGCGTTTTCGCCTCTTAGTCCGGGCGCGTGGCCATCTATAGGTTTACCGGATTTTTTGGCTATTTGCAGCTTTTTCATCACTTCTTCATCGCTGAACAGCACACCGGGATAATTCATCATTTCCGCCAAATAATAAATATCAGGATTGGCCATTAGTTCTGCAATTTCATCGGGGCCAATGTGTGCACCGGCGGTTTCAAAGGCTGTGGCAGGCACGCAGCTTGGTGCTCCAAAATGAAAGTGGAAAGGAACGGTTTTGCCATTTGCTATCATAAAATCAACGCCTTGGTTTCCAAGTACATTGGCTATTTCGTGCGGATCGCTTACCGTGGCAACAGTGCCGTGCACCACCGCCATTCGCGCAAATTCAGAAGGAATGAGCATGGAACTTTCAATATGAATATGCGCATCCACCAAACCGGGCAATATATAATGTTCCGCCTCGGTGTCGTGTGCTTCTATTTGGCTGATAATTCCATTTTGCCAGCTAACAGTTCCTTTAAAAATTTTCCGTTTGACAACATCTACTATGTTTCCGCTTATTTTATTCATTACGCATTTTTTTCAGTGAATTTTCAATTATATTTTTTGCTTCATTTTTCAAATCATCCACCTCGGTTAGGTTGTATTTTGATGCGTCAATTTCGCCGGCCCACATGTATTTCAATCTTCCGGGTCGCAGGTAAAAACCGTATGGCGGGCACAGCTCTTTGCCATTGTCTATTACCAAAATTCCCAAGGGTTGGCCACTTTCAATTGCCAGCCTGAAAGCACCGTCAAAAAACTTGGTAGTGAGCTCTTTTCCCCGGTTGCGTGTTCCTTCAGGATATATAAAAAGCGAACTGCCTTCGTACAGCGCATCCTTCATTCGCTCCATACTTTTTTGTCGTGCCACCGCATTTCCACGATCTACCGTTAAGTATATGTTTCTGATAATCCAGCCAAGAACCGGAATTTTACCCAGTTCGGCCTTTGACAAAAACCTGAATGGATTGGCGGTAACGATAGCGCAAAGCGGAATGTCGAGTGCCGATAAATGGTTGGAAATAAGCACGTAGGCTTGTTTTTTTCGCAGTTTGTAGCTGCCCATGTTTTTTGGAAAAATACCACAAAGTATAAAAATGCCGCGTGCCCACAGGCGCGATATAAAATGTACTTTTTGTATGGCTTTTGAACCCCATAAGGCAATGGCTACTATATAAAATGGCAGGGCGGGAAACATGAGTATAATGAATACCAAAACGCCCCAGGCGGCCCATATTGTTTTCAGTATGCGCATCAGGCTATTATTTTTCGTTCTTTTTTGTTGATAAGATACACCGCGGTAAGTACGGTTATAAGTCCGGCAAAATGCCAGTAAGTAATATGTTCGCCCGAGCCAATTCCCCAAAACAGGGCCACAACAGGAATGAGATAGGTAACCGAGCTCGCAAAAACGGCACTCGAAAGCTGAATGATGCGGTTAAATAATATCATGGCCACGGCAGTGCCAATAAAACCCAAGATGGACACAGCACTTAAACTAATAAGGCCTTGCTTGCTCAGCGAACCAATGGCAATGGGTTCTACCAGCGGAATATAAATTAGCATAGGCAACATGGCGATACCAATGGGTATGGCGGCGGTAGCCAATGGATTGAAGTTGCTGAGGCGTGCCTTGAGCGTATTTACACTGAGTGCGTAGCAAATGGTAGCCAAAATCACCAGCGCGCCATAGCCATACTGACCCGAAGTGTCGGCGCCGGAGCTGAAAATGAGGATAATGGCACCGGCCAAACCCAGCAGCACGCCGTATAATTTGGAATTGCTCACCTTGGCCTGAAACAAAAGCAAGCCGATGAGCAAGGTAAACATGGGAACCAATGAGTTGAGCATACCGGTAACCGCACTGCCCAAGCGGGTTTGCGCAAAGGCAAACAAAAAGTAGGGAATGCCATTGCCAAAAAAGGCGACAATCAGCATGGGTGCCCAATCAGTAGATTTCATTTGTTTGATAAACTTGACCGAGAAAGGCAACATGGTAATGCCGGCTACAATGAGCCTGAGACCGGCCACCTGCACCGGCGAATAGGTTTTGAGTCCTTCTTTCATCAAAATAAAAGAAGAACCCCACACAAAGGCTAAAATGCCCAGAAGAACAAAACGAATGGGGTTTTGCACAATATTGATTTATTAATTTGCGAAGTACGGAAATTAATGGCCTTATTTGTTTCATTTGTAAGAATGATTACTTCCGAAATTGATTTACTGCAATGGCTGGCTTCGGGCACACAGCGCTTTGCCTGGGAGCGTGTTTCAAGTATCAGGTGGAAAGATTCAGGGCAGGCTGCGCAAATATTAAGGCAATGCAAACAACAAGGTTATATAGCCGAAGCCGAAGAAGTTGACTACTTATTATACAAGAAGTTAGACCCCAAAGAACGCTACATTAGACTAACACAAAAAGGTTATAAGCACCTGCAAAAAGCGCATACAACCTATTTAACCGAAGAATTTAATAGAAACAAATTGCTGAAATT
>WGNN01000105.1 GCA_016124515.1 bacterium | reverse complement strand
TCCACTACAAAATCCTTGTTGAAATTGGTTCGGGTATAAAATTGTCTATCATAAAACCGCAGGCAATAATTCAGGAGCAATTCAAGGTTTGATACGATGAGGGTTTGGCTGTGGCGGTCGATGTTTTGGCTGTATTCTCTCACAATTTTTGCGATGATTTCTTCAATATCAGCCCGTTCCTGTGCCGAAAGATGCAGGGCTTCGTTGGCCTCATAAGCAAAAAAAGAGTAGTTGTCTATTTGTTTGCCCAGGTGGCTGCCGCGTATCAAATCGGGATGAAACATGAGGGTCCAACCCTTGCAATTTTTAACATATTGCGGGTTGGGCATCTCAATAACCTGTGCGGGGGCCACAAAAACGAGGGTACTGTTTTCAAAATCGTAGGTATTGCGGCCATAGCCAATAGAGCCTTCATCGCCATTTTTGAAAAAGATGGTGTAGAGTTCTGAACTGAACTTTTGGCCTTCGTATTCCGCGGCAAAATCGGCTTTGCAATCTTCGTAAAAGGTAATGAGCGGATGCTTGGGTTCCGGCAAGTTGAGCAGCTGATGCACTTGCGAAATGCTTTGTATATGAATAATTTGGCTCATAAGTACGGATCATATTTACGGCACAAAGATGCAACAGCCAAGCTTGCTGCACTTATCCATTTTCAGGTAAAGCTTAGCCGGATTACTAAAGCACCATTAAAGCCTTTCTTTCATCATTTCCAATCTTGAAATTCGGTTACATTCATTAATTACCAATAACAAACGGCTGAAATTTGGCAAAGAAAGCAAGCGGCACGTGTAATTGATAATTCCAAAGGGATTTTTCTCTTAAGCCTTGCCAGGATAATAATACACTTGCGAAAACCTCGTAAAACTACTCATAGGTGTCCAATAATCATTATCAACTCCAAAAGCACGAACCTTCTTTCTTTCGTCGGTTCTAATATAAGGGAATTTCATTTACCGGAATGACCATAAATTTTTCAGGTTGGTATCATAACAGTAATAAATGTTTCGGCTTTTATTGGCAGTTTTCGCAAGCTCATTTTCAATTGGCGCAATATTTACGTCTTGATTTAGAACATCTTTATTATAAGTATCGGATTTCAGCATGCTTTCAAACGAATCAAGTTTTGCCAATGTGCTTGCATCCAATTCGTTTGCAAATTCCGGGTATTTTTTGATGCGTGTAGCTGCCTGTTGAAGCCTATTTGCTTTAACGAGTGCATGAATAGAGCTTTCTAAAATTATTGAACTCGCTGCACATTGTACAAGTGCGTTTTCATAATGATCAATTGCTTTATTTACATCAGAATTGACAAGCATATTACCTAATAAAGTATGAAACGCCGACTAATAATTTTCGTTCCTTGGATTTGAATTCTTTTCAACACACATCTCAAAAAGCACAAGAGCCTTTTCATCCTTCCCCTGTTCGAAGCTCTGTAAGACTGGAATAATATCCGCCAAAAGCTGAGCCTGATTATCCAACAAAAAGTTTGATATATCCGGATTTCTAATTTGGAAAGTGTCATTATCTATCTTTGACTTTCTTGCCGACGCGTGAAATTATGAAACCGTATTTTTGGAATAAAATAAGCCTTCATTTACAGCAATTTTTCCCGAAACCAACAGCCCGGAGTGCATACAAAGCGAATGCATTTCCTTTTGGATACTTGGGCCGTCGGTAACTTCAAAATAGCTGTGGCCTATTCTTTTGATGGTATAAATACAGTTCTCAAAGTTTTCTTCCTTTAAAAACTCATACGCCAAAAACGAAAAATTATCATGAGAAGCCCCTAAATTGGAAATACTAATGCCCACCTGATTCGTATTGAAGGTGCAACGAAACTTGTGGTTGACAGAAAAAATGGACCTGATATTAAAAAAAATGTCCTAAAAAAATGAGCGATGATAATTACACCACCCACATGAACCGCTTAGAAGCCTTACTCACGTTGGTTTTTTGTTTGCGAATTTCTAAAATCTGTATACTATAAAAAACAGCAAAATCACCAACATGGTAATGAGCAGTGTTTCTTTGAGTTTAATGTAGGGAATAAATATCGAGAAAATACTCAATATGGTTCCAATTAAACCTGTCCACGAAATAAAGTCATTGAGTTTCTTATTCATGAGGCGACCTAGTAAAAGAAAGCCAAAAGTGCAAATTTGGTGGATTAAATTATCTTAATGGCAGCAATTTTTTAATTGTGGGTGAATCGTTATAAGATTTCACTTAAAAAAGTGACAATAGAAGACTAATGAATGAAAAAAATCAATCGTATAAAAGTAATTCTTGTATTAACTTGGGCAAAAATTGAGATAATGCAGTACATTGCTCCAGATATTCGTTTTACGTACGAATTGAAACACAGCAAAGAAAGCTATCTAGGAATCTTTAATAATAAGGATGAGAAGACTATGGCCAATTACATGAATTCGATTTTTGAATCGAAACTCGTTTTTGTAATGTCAAAGCCAGGAATGGGCAAAACCAGATTTTTACAAGAGCTATTCAACCATGCAGAAGAATTCCAAAAAGAAGCTTGTTTTCTTGATCTGAAATACTTCAGAAATGAATTAATAGATACAATCGCTCACCTTCAAAATATTAGGCAAGCTAATAATGTACATTACCAACAAACTGGAGGATTTGATCTTAACGATGAAAAAAATAAGCTGATCTGCCTTGATGCATTGGACGAATGTCCAAGAGATGTCCAATTGAGAATACTAAATGAAATACTTGCCTTTAAATCAACCAATTCAAAAGATACCATAGTCATTTCATGCAGAGAGGCAATTGCGGGCTACCATGAAATTGACATCAAGAATCTCAATGCCCTATTTGCCTATATACAACCCTTTCATGAAGGCAATGTAATTTCAATGTTGACGGCAAATCATTTTACAAATGAGCAAACTCGAATGGTTTGGAACAAGTTCAGTCATGGCTGGAAAATGGAGGGAATTACATCACCCAGAGACGTTAAAGCCTTCATCGAATTGTCAAACAAATTTGGATTCGATACAATAATTAATAAATCTTTTGTAGAAATCTATGATGCCTTGGTTGATAAAAGATTAGCGGATGAAGAACAAAAAAGTGGAATTAATCACAAGCCTATTACCAAAAGACTATTAGAGAAATTGGCCCTGACCATGGAAACGCTTGAGATCAATTCTTTAAGCACAGACGATTTAATGACTTTCTTTGAAGAAATTGATTCATCTATTGGAAGCAGCTTCTTGCAACAAGTCAGTTTGGATCAATTGTATGAAAGAGCATTGATAGACTTTGATAAAACTACAGGAACCATACAGTTCGACAATAGGGAAATACAAGAATATTTAGCAGCCAAATCAATTACTAGATTCTCAAACCCCAAACAAGGAGCTTTTGATTTGGTCTTTGATTTGGAACTTCAAGAATTCCGACCAACTTGGAGCAATACAATAAAGTTTTTATGCAGTATTAATCCTGAACTCATCTTACCTTTTGTTGATTTTATTAGCAAACGAAAAAACGATCTCGATTTTGACATCCTTACCGTTGTAATTTCAGCAGATTTTGGCAATCCTGGTCCCTTAACCCATGATCAAAAAAATGAGATTTTCTCTAAGACGATTTTGCACTACACTAATTCCAATAAGTACCGAGACTATTTTATAGACAGAAACTTATCCAACTTTTTCTCAGGAGAAATTTCAAATTCATTTCTAAGACAATTGTTAGATGAACAGGGAAAAAAAGTTGAGCCCTTACAACCTTCAACCTATCGATTACTTGAATACATCGTTAGGAAACATCCTAATCTTGACAATGATTACTGGAAAAACACAGCTCGAACTGTCGCCATTAGTAACAGTGAAAGGTCAATAGTACGAACTACCGCTCTGAGTTTTCTAGGAAAAATAAATGACTTCAATTTTTTAGTATCAATTGAAAACAAAGTCAATGAACTTGACAGAACCACACAAGAGGCGTGGTATAGAGCCTTACATGAAGCTGACCCAAATGAGCTATTCGGTATTAAAAAAATTATTGGAGCAGAACGAGACAAAATGTTTAGTTATTTCCCGCATCCAAACCCACTTCATGTTACATCAAAAAAAGGAGTAATGAATTGTCTAGATGTAATTATTAATGATTCTGAATTTAAAGATGCCTTAGCCCATGAAAGTCATTATACAATTGAAGATATTAGCCAATTTGCAAGGAAGTGCAATGAATTTTGGGACTCAGAAATAGCAAATAAAATCATTAGCCTTTTAGATAGTATAAAAGACAGTTATATCCAATTTGACCTAAAGTCCTTCTATGAGATATACAGAACAAAATCTTCACTGTACACAATAGATTTTGCCATAAAAAACCATGACCGATTGGACTATTATGCTAGTCATCTGTTTCATTTGTTAACACCAGAAGCTACAGAGATAATTGTTGACTATTTCGAGAAAAATGGCTTAGACAAAAGCAAATTAGCAGAACCTTTGTACTGGTTCAATAATAATAATGATGATAATAGATCAAAGGCCATTCAGGAATTAACCGAGGAACATTTCAAAGAAGAATTCCAAAGGATTAATGAACGTATGGAAATATCAAAGAAACGTGCACACAATCAAGCATTTAACAATAAAATATACTTGCAATTTCTGAATATGTTAAACCTTGAAAAGGTCGGCGTATATCATTCTAATGTATTTATATTTTTCAATGACCATAAATCTACAATCGATAAACAATGGACCGAAAAGGTTGAAAATATTTTCTTCGATGCCGTGGATCATGCACTTTCTCAGGATGTTTCGACATTTACCATTTCCAGAAACGAAACATCAAAAAACAGTTTTCAATTAAATATCCCACCTCCCGTTTTTGCACTCAATTATGCTTTGTCTTCAGCAAAACTTCTTGGCATAGATATTAACAAATATAGAAGTACAATTATTAAGGCATTTCCCCTATTACTCGATAATGATCTTGCCATTAACAGAATAGATGAATTACTTCCATTTACTGTAGAAGAAATCAATTGGTTGGTAGCGTACTACAATAAAAACTCTGATAATTCCACGCTAGAAGTGGCATCAGTTAATTTAAAGAGCTTTATCGAACGTTTTCAACCAAAAGAACTAATGCCGCTTCTTAAAAAGATTGTGGTAAATCCAGATTTTGAAACGCACAGACGTTCTGAGTTTTTGCATTTAATTCAAAAAATTGAACCTGATTATCAATTCTATAAAAGCACATTTGATTCAATTGATGATGTGAATGATCAAATCAAAATTTTATGTAACGAATTATTAATAGAAAATTCCGCTTCGTTCAGGAAAGTATCTATTCAATGGCGAATGGGACAAATCAAAAACAGGGTAAAACAATATGGCCCGAACCCAGTTGGAAGTAGAAATTATGACATGCCTGAACTTGGTGAAGGGCGTTTGAACTTAGTATTGGCTAAAGTAAATGATAAAAGCTACTTAAACGATTATTTGGATTTACTCCAATTTTCCATTGAACTGTACTCTCATGGAGAAGACTTTCACGCTTATTGTGATTATATCTGGAAAGTGGCATTTGTTTATTTTGTCAATATTGCCCAATACAAATCAATTTTACCACTGAATGAAGTTGAAAGAATTCTTAAAGGATCAAAAGCATTTGATGAAAGTTACCTATTAAAGAATCACCATATTAATACTCGACGCCATTATGTTAGAGAAATTGCCAAGCCAGAGAATATTACCGCCGCCACGCATAAGGTAAATAATCTCAAGAACAAAACATATCTAAGACTAAGCTCTGCCGAAGAATTAAAAGAATTGATTAAAACTATTATTAATGAAGATTTGAGAAACTGGATTGAAAATGAAGGGGCTTACAGCTTCATTATTGAAGCAAAAAGAAAACAAGAAGACTTGATTCAAAAAACAGCTAAGTCTGAACTTCAAAAAGCTCTCCTAAAACGAGGCTTCCGATGGGAAGAAATCCAATTTATTAGAGAGGAACAGCTGTTAGACAATAAAAGAATTGATTTTTCAATAATTCATGGGTTTGTTGGAAAAGTCTTTGTTGAGATTAAACGAACTGACAATAATGAAATCACGAATAAAGTAAAAAGAGCACACTATCAGTACAAAATGCTCCAATACTTAAAGGGCTCTCATTCAGATTATGGCATTTACTTAGTACTACAGGTAAAAGATTCTTATCCATTATCAAAATACCAAAAGGAACTTGCAGAACTATACAAAGACACCAATATTGAAATTATAGGAATTAACTGCCTTGAAACATCGAGTTAATACAGGAGCAGTTAAATTTCCAATTTAACTCTTAAATTAAGGCAATATTGGCGTGCTTCATCATCTGTACAATCATACCCAATTTGTTCATCAACTAGCTGCTGGTGCCACTTCAAGTACTTGTCAAAGGTATTGTCCCTAATTTTAGTACTGGTTCTAACAAAGAAATCATTGTCAGGAAAAACATCGATGGTAATTAGTGCATTTCTCATTTTGTTTTCATCATTTGCGTGTCCAACAAATTCTACCATACTTTCCAGTTTACTTACATCAAACAAGCACAACTCAAGTTCCGCTCCATTTTCCAGAGAACTTAGCCAGCCTGTAATCCCTTGCCCCAGCAAATGCTTTAACAACTTGGCCCTCTTATCATAATCATGTTGCTTTATATCTAAATCGTCTAAGCCTTTTCCATCATGAAATATTGAGTTATAAATGTCAACAATAGCTGATTCTGCATGTGCTCTATAACTTAAGTCATTCACCATAAATAGTACTTTAAAGTCGCATTTTGCTTTCCATAATTGAGTGAGTTTTTGACCATGATTCTCGCCACATCCAGCAGCCCCAATCGATCTAAGCCCAAAGAACATAGGAAAATAATAGTTTGTATCCTTTGCCTGTCTAAATAACAGAGTGCCAGTATGAACCACACAATATCCATAACTCTTGATATAATCTAACTTCATCGCTAAACTTTTAATGCAAAAATCCAAATCAATTCTCACTTCGTTTATTTTTTAACTTTTAATAGGCTTATCATCATCAATAATCATCCATAATCATGATTAATCCACAAAGCAGGCTTATTAAATATGGGCGCGTTGCCTTACCTTGTGCCGTTAAATACACAAAAAAATGAACTACCACGACATAAAACCGCCGTTTACCAAAGAAACCGCCGAATTGAAAGTGCAATTGGTGGAAGATGCCTGCAATGAATTGGATGTAGAGAAAGTGACGCTGATGTTTTCGGAAAACAGCGAGTGGCGCAACCGTATTGAATACATTTCGGGAAGAGAAGAAATAAAGGAATTTTTGGAAAACAAATGGGCCAACGAATTGGAATACAAGCTAAAAAAGCGACTTTGGGCGCATACAGAAAACCGAATTTCGGTGTGGTTTGAGTATGAGTTTCAAGACAGCGAAGGCTATTGGTACCGCGCTATGGGCAACGAAAACTGGGAATTTGATGCCGATGGACTTGTGACCAAACGCTATGCCTGTATCAACGATATGCCCATAAATGAGATGGAGCGGAGGGTGTTTTAGGGTTACTGCAATTCATTCGGTACAGGCCCTTTCAATTTTTTGAAGATGCTCAAATGCCTTTTCGGCAAAGGCTTTGTTGAATTTATACGTTACATATCGGGCATTTCTTGATTCATCATCAAGCCATTTATAACTTGAAAAGACTTGTCGCAAATCGCGGTTTACCAAGAGCGACCTGGCTTCATGTCGCCCATTCACCTTAAATGCTTTTCTTAAATCTGAGCAACTTTTACAATGTATTTGATTTACCGTAGCCGGTAGCAATTTGTATTCAATAAAATGTATGGCTGAGTAAAATGCGACCGTTATTACCCAATCGAAGTGTTTGCCCTGTTGCAATAGCTGCTCACAAAGTTCTTTATTAAGCCTTGCCTGCTCTAAACTCCTTTGCCGATTCATAATAAATATATCCGTCGCTCTTCAAAGTTTCTTCATCAAGATTTTCCCTGGTCACAAGTCCAATATCGAACAGGTCTTGATATTTGCTTCTAAATTCTGTTACTTTATCGGCAATTAATTCATAAACCAACTTAGTAAACTCATCATTTAGCATCAACTCATCTTCTACTACCAATAGAAAATGTGGTGTGCGCTTGAATAAATTGGCATACATTGAGTTGACTGAAAATCCGTTTTTCTGTGCGCCCCTGATAACTTGAATCGCCGAATAATAGGCCAAAAGTGCTTTCTCCAAAAAACTATTGGTGTTCTTTTCTACAAGTTCGTTTAAAAGCTCTTCTTTGCCAGCTTCCTTACCTTTCCTATAAGCATCAATAACCACGTCAGTTGGCACAAAGCCATCTCTGATTTTGCCTTCAATCTGTGGCCTTATAGAATCCATAAATTCAATGAAGCTTTGATCTTGACTCAAATTGTCTGTTGATTTCGCTGCCATGTTAATTGTCTCTTTTTGAAATCATTCAACACAAAATTAAGGCTTATTGTTGGATTATAAATGCCCGGCAATTTGCGGCTCCTTGCTTCCTGTTCTCGGTTTTCGCCTCGTGGCAACCAATTTCCCGAAGCCTTTATATAACCGCCTTGAAAAATGGCAAATCTTTTGGCACCAATATTATTAGCATTTGGGCATTTTTAAAAGTCGAGAGACCACCACATCTGGATATTTCATCAAATAAAATCGCACATAATTGGTCCTTGTCTCTTGAGTTTTATAGCGAAAAAATACCCTGAAATGCTCCGGTTTTAATTTGGCATCCAATAAAACCACATGTTCTACTTTCTCCCAATGGCAAAAACCAAGGCAGAATTTGGCAATACGTATATTTTCCGTTCCTGCTTCGCCAATGCTTCAGCATTCATGCTGTCCCCTTTTTTTTCTCTGAGCCATTGGTAATTATCCAATACCAGTTCCTTCGTAATATTCAACACCAGGTATTCAATTGAATTTTCTGCTTTATAATAATACTCAATGCCATTTACTACCATATCACAGGCGCCGTCAATGGCCGAAATACCAAACCATTCGTCGTTCAACTCAATAAAAAGTCCATTTGCAGATGCATAAGTGGCGTATTTAATATTTGTTCTTCCACTTGTTGTTTTACCCATGTACATTTTTGTACTTGAGTCATAAATTTTATCATCATCTTCCATTATGTCAAGCATGCCATAGCTTCCTTGAAAATCCAATATTAACTCTGAACCGCTTGACTTTTTTATAAATATTACTCCATTCGTTGTGCCTTCAAATTTTGCAAGACTGAGTTAAAAGGTTTGCCAAATTTGAATTTTCCGCCATCAACTTGCGATGAAGCACAAAACATTAAACAAATTAGAATACAAAAGCTTGTCAAAATATATTTCATGTATCTGTTTTTTTATGCTATTTCAATGAAAGTATTGCATTATTACGTCCTATTTGTCAACCCCAAAAAACCACCAACCACAACACCTTCGCAGTCAACTACAGCTGCCGCCAAATTTTCGGTTTCTATAATAAGTCTTGACAGGTTGAACCAACTTGAGGCTTGATCCAAAATCCAGGCATCGGCGCTAATAGCCACATGCGCAGTGGTGGCGAGTACTTTATCGGGATCGTTTACCAATTCTACGCGCCAATTACAATTTTTACTTTCGGCCAATTGCCTGATGCTTGTGGCAAGCCTGCCGCTGTTTGAAACCGGTGCATCAAGGTACCAAATGGCAGCTTCCACGCCCAATTTATCCAACGTTTCAGCCACAAGTTTCAAAGCGGTATCGGTGT
The DNA here is from genome assembly GCA_016124515.1 of bacterium. GTDB lineage: Bacteria > Bacteroidota > Bacteroidia > CAILMK01 > JACPUW01 > JACPUW01. Next base: position 20,706 of record WGNN01000105.1, on the reverse strand, counting down.
GTTGAACGCGCTTGTAGGTTCCGTGCACGCCCGATAAATCGCGGAAACAGCCATCAAGACCCTTGAACAAATAGGCTCCGGACAAGGCGCTTTCCAAAATAATAATCAGGTTAAAACCATCTATTGCCACGGTTTTTCCATTGACATCAGTGAGCTGTGTTGCCTTGCGATTTTTCAATTGCTTTACCCCTGCAGACATGCCCATAACCGCCTTTTGTTGTCGCACATTGAGCCGGTAGCGGTTGCCCACCAACTGCATGGCCGACTTTTCGGCATAGCCTCTGCTGAGCAAAAAAGCCATATCGCGCACCGCCTCCTTTATTAGAGCCACCGACTTTTCGTTGCCAAAAAGCTTGTCGTCGTTTGCCTGCTTTCCTCGGTTTCGTTCGGTGGATGCCATTAACTGCGAATATCAGCAATTCGCGTTAATACAGATTGTGTATTCATAGCAGCACTTTTAACAATTGTTTTTTGTCACCTAAGGCTTTTACCAAGCCATTTACATTTGCCGCCCGAACAAATAGTAGCCAAAAACACAGTGCAACATGACAAGCTTACCGGAGTATATTCCTATCTTAACCACATTATTTTCAACTTATTTTTTCATTGAAATATTTAAACATTACCAACTCAAACAAAAAACCTATTTATTATGGTGGTCAATAGGTGTTTTAACTTTTGGCCTTGGCACCTTGGCCGAAAGCATTAATGTGCTTTTTGGTTGGAACCCCGTTAATTTGAAATACTGGTATCTTGTGGGTGCGCTTCTTGGAGGGTTTCCGCTGGCTCAAGGCAGTGTTTTCCTTTTGATGAAAAAAAGCTTTGCTACAACTACATCCGTAATATTTACATCCATCATTATTGCTGCATCGGTAGCTGTCATTTTTTCGCCAATTAGTTTACCCGAAAATTTTGATGGTAAATTAACCGGTACCGTTTTGTCATGGAAATGGGTCCGCTATTTTTCACCTTTCATCAATGTTTATGCTTTCATATTTTTAGTGGGTGGCGCCATTTATTCAGCTGTTAAATACTATAAACAAGGCATAAAAAAGGCTCCATTCAAAGGAAATATATTTATTGCCATTGGTGGTTTATTGCCTGGAATTGGCGGCTCATTTACCCGTGCCGGTTATGTAAATGTGCTCTATGTAACTGAGTTTTTAGGCTTGATTATGATATACTATGGCTATAAAGTTATTAAGGAAAATAAATCCTACGTGCTATCAATGGCAAAACCATAAAGTTGCTTTTTATTTGCTGATTAAATGTAGTATCAAGAAAATTTAATTTACCAATGCAACACCTGCCTTCAATTCTTCGTTTGGCCTGCAAATTCTGAAGCCATGAAGCCAACCATAATTCTTGTGTTTTTCAGCAGTTTGATTTTCATAACTGCCTGCCAAAAAACCGACATTTCAAACACCAAAATATCTGATTATATCAGACAAGCATATTATGCGGATGCAAGGCAAATGTATTTTGAAGAATGGAAAGACAACCCACAGCACATCAACTATAATAAACCCACATTTGACGAAGCTGCTATTGATAATATTTTGCGCATGATCCAAGGGGTTTATGACAGCAAATCGGCACACCGCGATTCAATTTTTGATGTGTACCAAATTCATAAATACGGTACCAGCGACTTTAAAACCCTAGTGCTTGAAGTGGACCCGAACAACCAAGCCATTAGCCAACTTGCGGAAGGTTTAATAAAGACCGACAACAATAAATTGAATGGCTTATTAAACACTTATCAAGTGGATTCTGTGCGCAAATTCTCTTCCTATCCGGAGTTTAATTGGCTTATTATGCACTTTAAAAAAGCATGGAATCCTATAAAAGTATGCGCTGATTTTGAGAAAATTGAAGGGATAACAACTTGTGAAGGAGATAATGCTTTTGCAGGCGATGGCTACAACATAAGTCTTGTGCGCGACGAACACTACACCGACCTTGTTTTCAGCCACGGCAGCGGCGATTGCCCATCGGGTTGTATAAATCGTCAATATTGGATTTACAGGTTTTCGGGTAAAAAAATGCGGTTTGTGCGTTACCGCGAAAAATAATCATCATTGCCATGGTACATTTGCGGCCAATAATTTGAGATGGAAGTAGTAGTACATTGTCCCAATTGCAATTCGCCCTACGGTTACCCAACCGAAGGAACCCTTTGGATGTGCCCCGAATGCAGCCATGAATGGAATATTGAAGGGGCTGATGCTGAAGCTGACACATCAACTGAAACTATGAAAATTTTGGATGCCAACGGCAACCAATTGCAAGATGGCGACAGTGTAGTGGTAGTAAAGGATTTGCCTGTAAAAGGATTTGCCAAGGCAATAAAAGCGGGAACCAAGATCAAAAACATCAGGCTTACTGATGGCGACCACAACATTGATTGCAAGATTGACGGTTTTGGCGCGATGGCGCTCAAAAGTGAGTTTGTGAAGAAGGCTTAATTTTTTGTGGTTATCCTGCAAAATATATGCTGAAATAAAAATAACCTTGGCTCTGAAAAAAAGAGCCAAGGTTATAAATAGAAGGCTAAAATATAGTCCTAATATTTCACCAATCTATGCATTTCCACCCCCTCTTCAGTGGCTATTTTAACTGTATATATGCCACTGTCAAAGGATTTGATATCTATAGAAGTTGCCAAGCTGTTTGTCACTTTTTGTGACTGAACTAACTGTCCATCTACATTATAAATGCTCACTTCCCTGATTGCAACCGAACTTGTTATTGCAATATTGCCATTAGTGGGGTTGGGGTATATTAGCGTACGATTAATATTTTCATGTTCATCTATACCGGTTGAGCTGTATGGAAGCTCTTCCCACATGCCACAATTAGTGCCAATCACAGAATAATCCTGCTCTGGATATTCTATATAGCAATACCAGGTTCGTTCAAAATCTAAATCAAACATGGGCAAATTGGGTAACTCCTGGAGAATGGTCACATCTAGTTCAGCAAAGTCTTTTTCTGAGCAATTACCGTTCGTTGTTACAATGCCGTCGCCTTCCGATTTTTCGGCGCAGGTTTTCTGAAAACTATAATCATCTAGCACACTATTGATGTCAATGCCAGTTTTTTCAACCTGTATTTCCTCCGGACCAGATTTCCCCACAAGCATCTGGCTTTCGTATTCCAGAGAAGAAGCCATGTGGAAGCCATAAAATTTTTCAGTCGTAGGTCCATACTCCAAATCGCCAAATTTATCAAGCAAAGAATTGTTTACGCCACTTAACCAATCATCTTGAGTAGTGCCCACAAATGCTCTTCTGTATGCACTATTTGGATCATTTGGGTCAATATAATCTGTAAAACCGTAGCCTACAACACCTGACTGATTATCCAATTTGATAGACGTGGAAATATCGTGAAAGCCATTATATACATTGGTAAAGCTTTGATACAAAGAGTATTTTGGTATATATGCCGATGGGTTGTAAAACACATCAAATGGCAACTCTATAATTATCCCACGCGTACCCATTGCTGATGTAGGATTTGCCTGTCCGGCCAAATAAACATTATTAATGGAATACAAGCCATCGTTTTCGGTAGCAATATTGGTCTTTATTACCAGAATAGCACTGGCAAATACGTAGTCTTCATTTGGTATTTCAATAGCTATTTCACCACTTATTGTACCCGAAGTAATATCGTATAACAGCATACCAGGCATTGCTTTCCCATTGTTCGAACCTGAAAATGATATGGCATACTGCATCACTGAACCTTCACCACTTTCTGTCAATACTTCTGTAATATCAGGAGTCCAGTCTGTAAAACCTACAATATCATACGTTTGCGGATCAATAACTCCGGTATTCTGAATGGTTCCTGTCGTACTCATTTCCATCACCATAAGGTATGTTCCTGTTTTTGAACCGGTGAGCACCTTAAGCTCAGAAAGTATAGAAATACCTCCTGTTCGATCACACGGAATAATTTGTACTCCGCGAAGAAAATAATCAAAAAGGCCAAGACTAACCTGATCTAAGTCGTTGATGGAAATTCTCTTATCCCAAATAATATTTAAGTTTACATCCAGACACAAAACTCCATACCTGTAGCCATTATTGCTGGCATAATCTGTATAGTTGTACAACACATAATAGTAAGATGACTCTTGTGGATCTGAAGGGTCAACCCGAGTAACCCGTACCACACGAGAATACTCGTTGCCAAAAGAATTATCGGCGCTTTTGTTGTTGATATAATAAATACTCTGTTGCGTAATATCACCAACATTGTCAAGCTCAATAAATTTTAGTGCATGCTCATGAAGATTTCCGTTTGGCGATAAGTTGTTCTGGTCAAAATTTATTTCATAATCCGCTACCACCAGATAACGGTCGTCAAGGATACTTTCCACTGTGGCAGAAGTACCCCGATCCAACCATTCCTCTGGCTGTCCCGGCGCATTTGGAATACCATATGTAGCTCTATATGCTGTATATGACCCAACGAGTTGGGCAAAACCGAAGCCAACCATGAGCATTAAGTTTAAAATTAAAAAAATAATTTTTGTCTGTTTCATTTTGATAAGAAATTAAGTGTATCCTACTCTATTTCAGGCTTTTCAGAATCCGCCTATATTTAAATTTTACCCATCAAAAATGCTACTGGCATTTGCTAACCACAACCGAGCTTTTGAATTCGGTGTGGGCTGTTTTGATTTCGGTAACTTTTGTTTTGAATATGGTGAAATGCGGTAGTGTCAAAATAGAAACCCCATGTTGTCAATTTTTTATGTCGCATTCGAAAACTATCATCCACCACAGTGTATCAAGCCGTGTATCTAGTGTTCGCTTTAGGCATATAGCTTATTGACGACAACCACAACCTAGGTTGCAAGATTGATGCTTTGGCACCAAATGAGTTTATGAAGAAGGCATAGTGGCTGAAAATGGCGCTTATGCACTGTATTTGCCATTTTCGTTAAAAAAGCACTCTTGGTATTCTTGGAGTGACCAAAAGTTAACTATTCTTTAAGAGCTACCCTTATTGGTTTCATGCGGCGGCCATTTTTTACCACTATAATCTTATCGTTGGCATGCAACGAAACCACCGGTTGGGTAAGCGGTTTGCCGATTTTATATACTTTTTGGTAAAGCCAATAGTTGCTGCGCTCTAGCCCGCCTACCATGTAATCGTGGCAAAAGGCCTTCCGCTTCTTTTTGTAGGTTACCATTAGCGTAGCGCTGCCATCGTTGTTCAAAAATTGTATATAGCCCCCCTGCGCCATAAAGTATTCAAAAATCACCTGTTTTGCATCAACGTATTTTGCAGTATTTATTTTTCCATCGCCAGCAAAAACCATAAAGTCTATATTGTCATAATAATACTCAAAATAACTGAAACCCATGTTTGACGTACCATCGCCCCAGGTAACCATCCGCGGGTCGCTATAATCATGAAGCACGAGTTGAGAAGAAACCAACAAATTGGAGTTGTTTACGTCGCATTTGAAATTGACCTCGGACCATTTTCTATAGATAGCCCTCTTCTCGCTATCCGGGCCCGGCAACGCTCCGGTACTGTCGGTATGCAGGTAGGTGCAATGGGTGCTATCTACCAACTGCATGGCTGACTTTGAAAAACGGTATTGGTTCAGTTCTATTTTGTTCAAATTGCCGGAGAAGGTTATCAATGAATAGAAATCATCATTTTTATTATTTACAATAATTGCCTGCTCAATGGGTTTTAGTTTGGCTCGGGTATAAATCTTTTTGCCTGATCTGCAATCCACTACTTCGAGCGCGTTATGAGTCGGATCAGCATGCTTTTGGCATTTTACCCCCAGAAATTCGCTTCTCAAGGTGATGTCATAAGGCGTTTTTTCAACCGCATAAGCCTTATCGAGTGTAAAATCACTCTTCATAAAAAGCATACCAATGGGTCCATAAGACTCGGGTAAAGGCGCATAAAGATCAGTGGCCGATAATTCAAAACCACCCACTTCAGGCTGAAACCCCATATACCTGAGCATCCAAACCTTGTACCTGTTGTTGACCAATCGGCGAACCGAAAATTTAATTATACTTTTTCCGTCGTACAGTTTGTTCATATTGCCTGACCATATTTCACGCTCTTTACTGAAACTGTGGGTTTGGGTATTGAAAGTAAGCTCACAAAACTTTAAAATGCCCGCTTCACTTTTGGTGGTTTTCGTGTAAAAAATATGCACCAAATCATTAGAGTCAAGCACTATTTGCTGCAGGGATTTCTCTGGATTTTCCATAAAATACACCGAAATGTCAGGCACTTTGGTTTTGTATTTCAGGTTCATTTTTTCATCATAAATACCCAACCACACCCGCTGTTTGTAGTTGTTTGATTGATAAGAACCCGCATTGAATTGCATGCCGTTTACCGTTACCGAAGCCAACATCACCTCGCCCGATTGCAATACCGAAAGGCCAACTCCTTTTGCCAGCCGCCCACGTTGTTTGCCCGTTCCGGCAAGTACATCAGGTATTTTTTGTGTTTGGGCCTTTAGCACCAAGCCAGTAAAATTCATAGCCAACACCAGCGCAATAATCAATTTCGTAGTCATCGTTTTTACTGAATAAGGCCGCGAAAATAACCCTTCGCAAAGAAAAGCAAACTTTTTTTCCGCAGCCAAGTAACTGCGCTTTATATTTGCTGCCAAATAGCTGCAAATGGAAACAAGAAGAGATGTTTTTCAGGCCATTGCCGACCCTACACGACGTGCCATCATAACCATCATAGCCACACAGGCCATGACCCCCGGTGCCATTGCACAAAACTTCAACTCATCGCGGCAAACCATATCAAAACATATACAGGTACTTACAGAGTGCCAACTGCTGGAGCAGGAGCAAAACGGGCGCGAGATTTACTACCACCTCAACCCGGCTAAATTCAAGGATATTGCAGATTTTATAGAACCATTCCGACAAATGTGGGACGATAGATTCAACAAATTGGAAGCCCTGATGAAACAACAAAAACCCTGAACTATGGAACAGAAAACACAAGTAAGCGCCGAAAACGGCCAACAAGACATCCGCATTTCGCGCAAGTTTGACCTACCTGTAGAAGCCCTGTTTTTGGCTTATACCCAAGCCGAATTTGTGGCCCAATGGATGGGCACGCAAGTAGTGAAACTGGAAAACAAAAACCACGGAAGCTATCAATTTATAACCACCGATCCGCAAGGCAACCAACACGGTTTTAACGGAACCATACACGAGGTGGTACCCAATAAAAAAATAATACGCACCTTTCAAATGGAAAATGGTGGGTTTCCCGTGCAATTAGAATTTTTAGACTTTAGCTCAATTGATGCAAATACAAGTCAATTGAACATCCACATGATTTTTAAAAGCATAGAAGACCGCAACCGCCTGCTGCAAATGCCTTTTGCCAAAGGACTCAATTTTGCGCACAACCGTTTGGAAAACACCATGCAATCAAACCAATTAAAATAACAAAAACATGAAAATTGTCATCTCAATTTTGCAGGTATTGCTTGCCCTGCACACCGCTATGGGTGCTTTTTGGAAATTATCAAATTCAGAGCAAAGTGTTGACTCATTGAAAGCCCTGCCTCACGCGCTTTGGCAAAGCCTGCCTGTGTTGGAACTTGCATTCGTGGTTATGCTCATTGCGCCCCTTTTTAAAAGCAATTGGCACAAAATGGCCGCCATAGCCGCTTTTGGCGTAGCTACCGAAATGTTGTTGTACAGCGTGGTTCATTTGGCATCAGGATTTCCCTTCAATGGCGAATTGGTTTATTGGCTGGTTGTAATGATAATAAGTGCGCTTATTGGCATAGGGAAATTGCGTGTGAAATAATAATAGCCACCTGAATTTTCTCACCCCTCGCCTAATTATCTCAAACCCTATAAATAGTCTCCCACTTTTCTCATTAATCAAAAAACCTGACCTTAGCTGTTTCAAACAACGAGCCTTATGAATCCGAAAGTTGATTTTTTCTTTAATAAAGATTCAAAATGGAAAGAAGCCTACACGCTGTTGCGCCAAATACTGCTTGATTGTCAGCTTGGAGAAGAGCTGAAATGGGGAGTGCCTTGCTACACCTGCAATGGCAGCAATGTGGTGCTTATGCATGGATTTAAAGACTATTGCGCCCTGCTTTTTCACAAAGGAGTGTTGCTAAACGACCCACAAAATTTACTCATTCAGCAAACCAAAAATGTGCAATCGGCAAGGCAAATACGCTTCAGCCATTTCAGCGAAATAGTGGATTTGGAAGACACGCTGAAAAACTACATAAAAGAAGCCATAGCGCTGGAAAAAGCCGGAGCCAAAGTGGAAATGAAAAAAACGGCGGAATTTGAAATGCCGGATGAGTTTGCTGAAAAACTAAAAAGCAACCGAGCACTGAAATCGGCCTTCAAGTCATTGACACCCGGCAGGCAACGTGCCTATTTATTATATTTTTCGCAAGCAAAATTGGCCAAAACGCGTTTGCAACGAATAGAAAAATACCTGCCACACATAATGAACGGCAAAGGACTAAACGATGAATAAATGAATCCGAAAGTAGATGCCTATCTGGCCGAAGGTTGTATGCGCTGTGCCTTTGGCGGAACCCCAAAATGTAAGGTCCACAAATGGCCGCAGGAGCTTGTAAGACTGAGACAAATAGTGCTTGAGTGCGGACTGACCGAAGAACTGAAATGGAGCATGCCTTGCTATACCTATCAGAATGCCAATATTTTGATGGTACATGCTTTTAAAGACTTTGCTGCCATTAGTTTTATGAAAGGTTCGTTGCTAAAAGACGAAGCCGGTCTGCTGCACCAACCCGGCGAATATACACAGGCGGGCAGGTATATGAAGTTTACCAATACCAAGCAAATTGATGCAAGAGAAGCACTGATAAAAAGCTACATTTTTGAAGCAATTGAAAATGAGAAGGCGGGAAAAAAAATACCTGAACGCAAAGAAAACGATATAGAAACCCCTGTGGAATTGACCGAACAGCTCGAAGCGTCGCCTGAATTTAAAGCCGCTTTTGAAGCCCTGACTCCCGGACGACAGCGCGGATATATTTTCCATATTATGCAAGCCAAACAAGCGGCTACGCGCAACAGCCGTATAGAAAAATGCAAGCCCAATATATACAAAGGCTTGGGCTGGAACGGAAAGTGAGCCTTGTTCCCGGTTTTGTACTTGAATAATTTCAACCCCAAATAAAAAAAGCCTCCGTTGTTTGCGGAGGCTTTTCTATTCTATTAGAATTACTTTACGGTCTCACGTAAATCCAAGGATACATAAATGGTTCCAAGCCTTCGCGCGACAAACCATTGAGATAGGTTTGCGCCACATTGGGATCGTCAAATGCTTTTTTGTACACATAAAACCACTCGCCGCTTGCCGATTGCACCACATAAGTCTGTTCGGTATCACCGGTTCGTTTCAACATTTGTTGGTGCTGTATGGCATATTCCATTTTTTTGAATGAAGCAATTACAACCGCGTATTTTCCGCTGGGCTTCGGATTGTTGTCAAGTACTTGCTTGTTCACTCTCTCAGGTACTATCACTTTTCCGGTCGTTTTGTCGCGGGCAAAATCCTTTTCATCCACCACACCATCGTGGTTGGTGTCGTCAGCATCATCCACCACACCATCACCATTCACATCGTATCCACCGGCATTGCCGAAGGACTTAATCTCACCTGCCAATAGTTTAGCATTGGTGGCCTTGATCGAATCGAGTTCAGCACCGTAGCTTTCTATAATATCTTTCAGTCGGTCAATCTCCTCTTTTTGCATGCGGTTCATTTCGTTTTGCTCGTCCAAATCGCTTTCCAACTTATCTATTTTGGTGCCGTACAAATCCTCAGCGCGTTTTCTTTCCATTTCGCGCTCTTCTTCAATTTTCTTTTCCATATCTCTACGGTCAAGGCCTTTGTAGTAATTGTATGCAAGCATAAACTCATGACTTCCGTAAGAATAACCTGCTATGTCGTTAATAGACAAATCATAGCTATAACCCATCATCAGGTTGGGCGATACATTGACACCACCACCAAAAGTGAGCGCATAATCAGAGCGATAACCCACCGAAAGGAAGGCACTTTTTCTAATGGTAGCCATCAGATTCACATCAAACTGAGGATTTAGTCCGGCAGCGGTGCGCATCATCACAATGGGTTTGATGTTTAGGTTTTCATTCACATCAAATTTGTAGCTCATCAAAGCCATATAGTGTCTTTGCATCACGTAGTCGGTGTGTTGGTTAGACACATAGTTTTGATAAGCTATGCGCGTGCCAAATACCTGTGGAGCGGCAAAACCAATGGTAAAATCCTTATGGGTAAGGTGCATGCCAAAGCTTCCGTTTACCAGCAGCTTACTTGCCGATTGCAAATTGAGCAATTCATCGCTCATATCAACCGCTCTCACGTGGTCAAAATCAAGACTTAGCTGACCCAACTGTGCTCCCAAACCAAAATAAACGCGGGTGTCATCTCCCAGGTTTATGTGATATGAATAGCTAAGATTAATTCCCGTTTGACGAAGTAGGCCGAGTTTGTCGGTATAAATCTGGGTACCAAGTCCCATATTCTGCTTTTTGATTGGGCCATCGGCAGCAGCCATCATAGTAACCGGAGCGCCCTGTATGCCGGCAAACTGCAAGCGGTTAAGTACCATCATGCGCACATCACTTTCGCCGGTACCGGCAAATGATGGACTCAACAAAAAATTGTTAACCGTATAGCCGGTGTACATGGGTATTTGTTGGGCCTGCAACAATCCAACAGATGAAGCGAAGGCTATCAGCACCAGGACAAATTTTATATTCAGGTTTTTCATGGTTTTCTGTTTTTAAAATTGATGGGTCAGTTGCTTTATTGGATTATCTGAAAACGGTTATTGATCCTTTGTATTCGCTGCGTTCTACCGGCACTTTTATGATGTAGTAATAAACTCCATCAGGTAGTTCCTTGCCATTCGATGTGGCGTTCCATTTATTGTCGTAGGCCTTGCTGGTATAAACCACGCGGCCCCATCGGTCAAAAATGATCACTTCCACATCGTTGTAGTACTGTGCCTTTTCTACAAGCCAGTAGTCGTTTTTGCCATTGCCATCAGGCGTAATAATGTTCGATGGCTCCAAGGTGTAGTCATTGCGCGAACGCAAGGTTACCGTGGTATCGTTTGAACAACCATGCTCTGTATAAATGGTCACGGTATAGGTAATGTCGTCAGTAACCGTAGCTACCGGCCTGCGGATATTGGGATTGTCTAGACCTACAGCCGACTGCCATTCATAGCGAACACCACCTGTTGCCCAAAGTCTAACCGTATAGCCTCGGCTTACAACGGTATCGGGCCGTACATCCATTTCGGGCAATGGCCATACCGTTACCTCGCGTTTGGTACTGTCTAAACAGCCATCGGCATTTGTTACGGTGAGGTTCACTATGTAGTTGCCGTCCTTGGCATATACATGGCTTGGGGCTTGCAATCCTGAAATTCCACCATCACCAAAGCGCCAACTCCAATCGTTGATGCTGCCCAGCGATTTATCTTCAGGCATGAAATTGGTGCCCAAACAATGGTTGTTTACCGTGAAGTTGGCTACAGGAAGTTCATAAACAGTTACGGCCTTGCTCACTGTATCTCTACATCCATGTTCCGACTCAGCAAATAATACCACGGGATATGTACCCGGATTCATGTAAGTATATTTCGGATTTTCAAGGCTACTCGATCCACTTCCATCGGCAAAGTCCCAATTGTAGGTTTTGCCGTTGGTGGTAGCATTGTTGAATTCCGTAGCCACGCCATAGCAAACCGCGGCAGCATTGAAGTCGGCCACAGGCTTCACGTAGATCCTAAGCATATTGCTCACCGTATCTTTACATCCTTTGTCGGACTCAGCTACCAATTGTACTTCATATAGGCCATCGGTTTTATAATAGTGAACCGGATTCATGTCGTTCGATAAACTACCATCGCCAAACTGCCAATAGTACTTGCTTAGATTATCTACATCAACTGTACTGTGGTTATAAAATGGCGTGGTAAAGCCAAAGCAATTACTGTCAGCTGCAAAGGCCGCCATTGGTACTGAATAGATATCGAAAGTTTGTGTGCTGTTGGTTGAACAGCCTTTGTCGGTAGTGGTAGTGAGCATCACTTTGTACGTACCTGCCCTTTCAAATTTCCGCGAGGTGTTTTTCGTTGTTGACATCATACCATCGCCATATTCCCAGCTGTTGCTCACTATTTTCCCGGTAGCCACACTGCTGTTGTTTGTTAGTTTCAATGAATCATATAAACACACATTGGTAGTGTTGAAAGCAGTTACCGGCATAGGATAAACCGTTGCGGAAGCCTGTGCCGTATCTCTACAACCCTCTTCGGTTATCACCATCAAGGTGGTGGTGTATGTTCCGAAAGCTGCATATTGGTGTTTGGGTGATTGCATGGTTGATGTATCACCATCTCCAAATGACCAATGATAGGCGTTAATTGGTCCGTAGTGCGATGTATTTGTATAACTTACCATGCTGCCATCACATACGCTATCGTTGGCGAAACTAGCCATTGGTTTCTTGTAAACTGTGTAGGCTTTAGTTACTGAATCGGCACAATGAATTGTTTTGGCACGCAAGGTTACCTGGTACATGCCATCCGTTTTATATAAATGGCTTGGGTTCGATCCTGTTGATGAATTACCATCGCCAAAGATCCAATCGTAAGAGGTGGCGTTCTTAGAATTGTTTGTGAAACTCAATGCTTTGCCATCACATTCGTTCATTGAAGCAAAGTCGGCCACAGGTTGCGGATAAACAGTTACTGATTTATCCATACTGTCTTGACAGCCTTTGTCGCTCGTAGCAACCAGTCTTACGGTATAACTACCGTCTTTGCTATATAAATAGGAAGGTGTGGTATTCAATGATTTTCCGCCATCGCCAAAAGTCCATTTGTAGTGATTGATTCCTTTTGTTATGCTGCTTTTGTTCACAAAATCCATAGCAACTCCGTAGCACACATTACTTTGAGTGAAATTGGCAATTGGATTAGGGAAAATCTCGGCGGTACCTTTAGCTGAGTCAACACAACCTAAGGAGGTAGAGGCAACTAAAGTGATGGTGTATTTGCCATCGCGACCATAGGTTTGCTTAGGTGATGTTGCTGTAGATGTATTTCCATCACCAAAGAACCACTTGTAGCTTGATGCGCCTTTGGTCATGTTGTTCATTACAACGGCCTTTCTATCACAAGTATCGTTGTTGGTAAATGCCACTTGCGGCAGCGGATTCACCACCACAGAGTTACTTGTGGTGTCCTTGCAACCTTTGTCACTTGTGGCTACAAGTGTTACCATATATGTACCATCCTTGCTATACAAGTGATGCGGCGTTTCAATGCTTGCACTTGTTCCATCACCAAAACTCCAATTGTAAGCTACTGCATTGGTAGTGCTGTTTTTGAATAAAGTACTATCGGTAAAGCACACATCAGCTGCATTGAATGAAACCATAGGTTTGGCATATACCGCTTGTGTTTTGCTCAAACTGTCTTTACAACCATGAACTGAGGTAGCTAACAGCTTAACTGTGTAAGATCCTGCTGCTTTATAAATATGATCGGGGATGGCCACTGATGATGTTTTACCATCGCCAAAATCCCAGTTGTATTTGTTGGCACCTTTGGTGTTGTTGGCAAAGCTCATGGTTTCCATATCGCATACGTTGGCTGCGCTGAAATCAACCGTTGGCAAGGCATAAACCTCTACCGATTTGGTTACTGAATCTTTACAACCGGCGTTTGATGTAATGGAAAGTTTAACGCTGTAATAGCCACTGAATTGGTACTTATGACCGGGGCTTTTGCGCATTGATGTCGTTGAGTCGCCAAACGACCATTGGTTCATGAGGCTGCCCGCCGCAATGGTTGAGGCATTCATAAACATGGCACTATCGGAGCTACAAACATTACTCACAGAGAACTTGGCAACCGGAACCGGGCTTACGTGTACCATTTTGGTCATACTGTCTTTGCAACCCATATCGGTAGTCACCACCAATAGGGCATTGTAGCTTCCGGTATCCTTATACACGTTGTTGGGGTTTTGTTGATTGCTTGTACTCACATCACCAAAGTCCCAGAAATAATGGGCAATTTTTCCGGTAAGTACTTCAGAGCTGTCGGTAAACTGTACTTGCTTGTCTTCGCAGGCAATGCCATACGAGTAGTTTGAAACCGGTTTAGGATACACTATTGCACTGAATGTGCTGGTATCCTTACAGCCCTTATCAGATGTTACAATCAGCTCAGTATTGTAAGTACCGGCATTGGTATATAAATGCTTCGGATTTTGCGAAGTACTGCTTCCGCCATCGTTGAAGGTATAGGTCCAGGCTACCACTTTGCCAGAGCCAATGCTCGTTTTGTCGGTAAACATGCTGTAGTTTTCCTGACAAACGGTATCAGCTGCATAAGCCGCCACAGGTCGTGGTTGTACATCTACAGTAAACTGCGCCGAATCGCTGGAGTTATTGGCGTCTGTTACTTTCACAGTTATTACCGTTTGGCCATACATACCATACACCGATTTAAGTGCAATGGTCTTGGTGCTGCCTGTTCCACTGATTGAGATGGCTCCATTTTTAACAAGAGCCGTATTGCTTGATGTAGCAGTTACCACTAGTGTTGACACGCTGTTGTCAATATCGCCTATACTGAATTGTTGGTTTCCATCATGACCCTGACACCATTCCAAATCGCTCATAGCCGCAATAGTTGGCTGGGCATTAATCACAAGGTTTTTGTTGTCAGCCAAGCTGTTGCCATTGCCGGGTTTCGGCAAGGTGGTATCGGCATCATTTCCTGCAATATCCATGATACTGCCACCATTGAGGGTCAATGCTGTTTTGCTCAAGTATTCCAAATCGCTGCTGATGTTTTGTGCTGCGACAGTGTATTTGAATGTAAGAACTTTTGAATTTGAGCCGCCGCTGTAAACCGCCCAAGCATCGTTGGTACCGGTTTCAAGTTGCAACTTGGGGCTTCCACTTACCACTACCACTTCGCTGAAAGTAACAGTCACAAAAATGGAATCACCTTGGCTGTAGGTACCGTTGGCTGTAGTTGAACTCACGCTGATGGGGCTTGGTGCGGTCGTATCAACCACCACATCAAAATCGCTTGATGCTGATGACACATTGCCCGCTGAATCCATGGCGGTGGCGGTAAATGTGTAGCTTCCGGCAGCTAGTGTAGTGGTGCTGTAATCGTATTGCCATTGGCCCGAGCTGTTGGCATCTGTAGTGCTTAATGCTGAGCCACTGTTGTAGAGTTTAATGCGTGCATAAGCGGCTGAAGTACCACTTAGCATAAGGGTTTGGTCATTGGTAATGCCATCTGTGCTGCTTGCGCCATTGTCGTTGGTGATGGCCGCAATAGCAGGTGCGCTTGGCGATTGGGTATCAATTATTATCGAAAGCGAATTGCCTGAGCTGCTGTTTCCTGCCAAATCGGTGGAACTTGCACTGATGCTGTAGGTTCCATCGGCAAGTGCTTGGGTGCCTGCAACCGTAAAGCTCCAATTGCCGCTACCATTGGCGGTGGTGATTCCCAATGAGTTACTGCCTTCAAAAATTTCAACCACACTGTTTGCTTCCGCGGTGCCTTCAAACGAGGGGGTATTGTCGTTGGTGCGGTTGTCGGTATCAGAAATTCCACTGTCGCTGCTTGCCAGCAAATCAGGAGTGGAAGGCGTACTTGGTTTTTGCGTATCAATAACTATTGACAAAGCACTGCTTGCGCTTCCGGTATTGCCCGCAGTATCGGTTGCGGTTGCGGTAATGTTGTAGGTACCATCGCTCAGCTTGTTGGCCGCGGCCAGTGTAAATGACCACTTACCCGTAGCATCGGCGGCTGTTTTTCCAAGACTTGTGCTTCCGGCAAACACTTCCACCCAGCTGTTGGCCTCTGCTGTTCCTTCAAATGTTGGGGTGTTGTCGTTGGTTTCATTGTCGGTATCAGAACTTCCACTGTCGCTGCTTGCCAGCAAATCAGGTGTAGATGGAGCGGAAGGTGCCTGGGTGTCGATTATTATATCTAATCCATTGCTTGCGTCACTTGTGTTGCCCGCGGTATCGGTTGCCGTTACGGTGATGGTGTAATTTCCATCAGCAAGCGCCGAAGCACCGGGAACGGTAAAGCTCCAGCTTCCGGCATTGGCAAACGCTGAACCCAGCAGGTTGGCACCCGCATAAATTTCCACTTTGCTTCCCGCCTCGGCTTTGCCCTCAAATGAAGGTGTGTTGTCATTGGTTTTGTTGTCGCTGTCATCATATCCGCTGTCGCTGCTCGCAAGCAAATCGGCAGCAATTGGTTTGTTGGGTTTGGTTATGTCAACCACCACCGCAAAGCCAGTGCTGTTGCTACTGAGGTTGCCTGCTGCGTCTTCTGCTTTCGCAGTAAAAATATAGCGCCCTTCTGACAAGGTAGCATTGGTATAGTTAAATGTCCAGGCACCTGTACTGCTTGCACTTGTGCTACCGACAGCCGCGCCATCGCGATACACAAATACGGTACTATTGGCTTCGGCAGTGCCTTTAAAAACCAGCTTTTGGTCGTAGGTAATTCCGTCGCTGTTGCTCAGGCCTGTGTCATCAGTTATTGAAGCAATTGAGGGTGCCGAAGGTGCATCAGTATCTATGATGATGTCTTTTGCATTGCCCAATGAGTTGGCATTGCCCGGAGTGGCCAGTGCCAAGTTGGCCCTATTGCCGGCTTCATCCTTTATATAGCCACCGTGAAGTTTCAATGCCGAGGTACTCGCGTAATCCAAATCGGCGCTTTTGTCTCCACTTTGCACCACATACCTGAAGGTCCATTTGTTGCTTCCTGAACCACTGAGATAGGATGCCTCGCGGTCGGTAGTTCCCGTTTCCAGCAATATTTGTGGTGTGCCGGTTACATATACTTTTTCATCAAAGTTGATGGTAACATCTATTGTGCTGCCCGCCTTGTAGCTGCCATCGCTGTTTGGCGAGGTAACACTCACTACGGTTGGGGCGGTGTTGTCAATGACAATATTTCGGTTGCTGCTCAGGGAGCCAGATGCGCCCGGTACCGGCAGGCTTAGTGCAGCCGTATTGCCATTCACATCTTTTATGCTACCGCTGTTCAGACTCAATGCTGTGCTTGATTTATAATCCAAATCACTGTTTTCGTCACTTGAGCCTACGGTGTAGTAGAAGGTTAGGTATTTGCTGTTGCTGCCACTGCCATAATCGGCCAGGGTACCGCTTCCGCCATTTTCCATATTGAGTTGTGGTGTACCGCTTACGTACACATTATCGTCCCAGCGCACTATTACGGCTATTACATCACTGTCGCGGTAGTAGCCATCAGAATTGGTACTGTTTACACTGATAATTTTAGGTCTAATACCATCAATAACCAAGTTTTTATTGGCTCCCAGGCTGTTGGTTCCCAAGGCCGGTAATGTTGTATCGGCGTCGGTTACGCCATTTTTAATGCTGCCACCCATCAATCTGAGAGCCGTGGTTGACCAGTATTCCAAATCAGTAGTTACATCGCCTTCTTTTACGATGTAGTCAAATACCAACTTGCTGCTTCCGCTACCTGAAGTGTAGCTTGCCCTGTGATCAACCGAACCGGTTTCAAGTATTATTTCCGGCGTTCCGCTTACCGTTACGTTTTGGCTGAAAGTTGTCTCCACATGTATGGTATCGCCTATAATGTAGGTGCCATTGGTATTGGAAGCGGTCACATTTGTGACTACCGGTCTGATGCCAAGTCCGCTGAAATCAATTACAAACGGATCTTCATTTGAGTCATTATTGGAAATACTCACACTACCGGTGCGCGTGCCTAATGCAGATGGGGTGAACCGAATAACAAAGGAGCTGCTATTTCCGGGAATATTATTGGAAGGCTGGCTCACCACAGAATAGTCCGAGCCGCTAATGCTTATTGGTGTGGTGATATTCAGGGTTGAAATTCCCAGGTTTGTTATGTCAAAGGTTACATCAGTACTTTGGCCAACATTTGTATTAGCAAAAGTGTATTTATCACCGGTGTTAATATTGTTTCCGCCTTGAGTAACTTGAATTTCAGGACCTAAGAAAGTACCGCCGAGCGTTCCGATGATAATTTGGCTGAAGCTGGTAATTCCTTTAAAACATACTTGCTCGTTCCAAGGACTTGCAGATGTAGCTGAAGCAAAATTGTTCCAAGAGCCGTCGCTGCTTTCATTCCTTTTGTACATCTTGTAATTTGAAGGGTTCAATGAATCCAAACCCGATACAAGACAACCGCCCATATCAAAACAAATATCTACATCATAAGAGCTACCTCCTGAAATAACATAAGGTCGAACTATCCAATATTGTTGTTCACAGTTAGTTGTAGCTGATGAAGGTTTTGTACCGTTGGCTGTACCGGTCATTCTGTTAAGCACAAAAGCAATTGTACCTCCCAAAGAATTTACTTGTATTTCAATGCCTGTACCCGGAGCACTTTTTCTACCCGCGGAGTTGAATATTAATGTATAAACTGAGGCCTTTCCTGTTGGAGCCAATGAAGAACAGCGTCCAAGACCATTTTTTAATGTGCCGCTATATCCACTGGAATTATCCAATACTGTTGATGAAGTACCATTGTATTGATAATATGCAATTAAGCTGTTAAATCTTAAGTCACCTGCAACGTTCATTTTCTGTTGAAGTTGTTTCACACTTCTTACAGAACTCCAAATTCTGGTTTCTTCAATGTCACCATTAAAATTATTGCTGCCACCAAGTGCACCAATTTGTAAATAATCGTTGTTGGTTGTAGCATTTCCCGATGCATTTACCTCTGCATCAAGGTTGCCATCTATATAGAGTTTCAACTTACTTCCGTCGTATATGGCAGCAACATGGTGCCATAGACTGTCGTCAACTTTGGTAGTACCTGCCACAGAAGTATTGCCACTAAGACCTGCTACTGAAAAACGCAGGCCTCTATTGGTACCATCGCGGGTAATATTCCAGTTACTTCCTTTTGATATAATTGCCTGATTGGTACTTGACCAGTTTCCATTTACTTTAAACCAAGTTTCAATTGTAAAATCAGTTTCAAGATCAAATGGAGCTTCATCGTTAATCTCCACATAATCGTCAGAACCATCCAAACAAATCATTGTAGAGTCATTCTCATCGATACGATACGCAGAACCGCGAATAGCAAAAGTGTAGTTTGACTCGTCCGGATCATTGCTGGCAATTTCTATTGTAGCATTTCGAGCACCAGTAGCTGACGGGCTAAAAGTAACTTCAAAGCTCAAACTACCACTTGAACCTATGGTTGCTGATGAAGGCTGTTGGGTTATCTTAAAATCACTGGCATGGGTTCCTGTTATACTTACATATGGACTTCCACTTAAGGTAAGGTCACAGTTCCCGAGATTTTCTATGGTAAAGGTTGCCTTTAGTGTAGAGTCAATATTAACGCGCCCCAAGTAGGTATCATCACTGGTTGAAGGCGAATTGTCGCCACTTGCAATAGATGTAGAATTTCCTTTTAGGTTGATATCCCGTGTTCCGGATAGACCTACTGTTTTTGAATTAGAAGAAGTACAACCAAATGCATCAGTTATGGTAACCGTATAGGTGCCTGTAGATAATCCGCTTGCTGAAGCCGTTTTATCACTTGTACTCCAAATATATTTGTAAGCAGTGGTTCCTCCTGAGCCACTTGCTGTTAGCTGACCATCTGCCGAACCAGGACATGATTCATCACTATCCAGCGATATACCAACTGTTAGCGTTGCGGGCTCAGTAACGGTATTGTTGGCAGAAGCTGTACAGCCATTCGCATCTGTTATGGTTACCGTGTAGGTACCTGCAGAAACACCAACTATTCCCGCAGTTGTAGCTGAGTTGCTCCAAGTATAATTATAAGCTGTAGTGCCGCCAGTTGCAGAAGCCACTAAACCTCCATCAGAGAAGCCATTGCAACTAACTTTTCCACCTCTGTAACCCATCCAGCCAAAACTGGATACAACATTGGTGTCAACAGATGCCGACAAAACAGCGGGTTCCGTTACTGAGCCACTTGCAGTATCAGTACAACCATTCGCATCAGTAATAGTTACCGTATAGGTTCCTGCCGAAACTCCTGTTACTGAAGCCGTTGTTGCGGAGTTGCTCCACAAATAATTATAAGTTGAAGTACCACCACTCGCAGATGCGGTTAATCCACCATCAGATAAACCATTGCACGTTACATTACTGTCAACACTGGCTACCGCACTTAAGGATGCCGGTTCGGTGACCGTATTGTTGGCTGAGGTTGTACAGCCATGGGCATCGGTAATGGTAACGGTATAGGTACCGGCAGTAACACCTGTGACAGATGCTGTTGTCGCAGAATTGCTCCACAAATATGAATAAGCTGAAGTGCCACCACTTGCGGATGCGGTTAAACCACCATCAGATAAGCCATTGCACGTTACATTGCTGTCAACACCGGCAACCGCACTTAAGGATGCCGGTTCGGTGACCGTATTGTTGGCTGAGGCTGTGCAGCCATTGGCATCGGTAATGGTAACGGTATAGGTGCCGGCCACAACACCTGTGACAGATGCTGTTGTCGCAGAATTGCTCCACAAATATGAATAAGCTGAAGTGCCACCACTCCCAGATGCGGTT